>JBMYWL010000026.1:12396-12655 GCA_049607365.1 Alphaproteobacteria bacterium
TTTAACAAGGCATCACAGTTCATTTCAGATGCACGCAGAGCAGCGGCTGTATCTGTCGTAAAGAAGGGGTTTCCTGTACCAGCGGCAAAAATAACAACACGGCCTTTTTCAAGGTGTCTAATAGCACGGTTCAAAATGAAGGGCTCTGTGATACTCTGCATGGGGATAGCTGATTGCACACGTGTATCAACACCATTGTCCTGCAGTGCTGCACGAAGCGCCAAGGCATTCATGACGGTTGCCAACATGCCCATATGGT
>JBMYWL010000027.1:0-246 GCA_049607365.1 Alphaproteobacteria bacterium
CCGTTCATCGCTGAAATCAAAACCATCAAAGCAATCGTGCCAATGGCTAGGCCGCCGCGAACAGGGCCCATCCAAACATGAAACATTTTGTACAGGTCGTCGGCAATTTTTGACTCAGACAGGACATACCCCATGAAAATGAACATGGGCAACGTCAACAGCGGATACCATTTCATCAACTTCATGGCTGATGAAAACGCAATATCGGACCCTCCGGTGCCCCACAAGGCCAGTGCGGCAATAGCC
>JBMYWL010000027.1:256-9851 GCA_049607365.1 Alphaproteobacteria bacterium
GCTACCGCTGCCAACGGCGATGGTGATAATGGGTCAGCAGTAATCGCCACTAGCCCAGCTAATGCGCCGTTAAGTACCATGGTTAAATCCGCTTTGCCCCACGTCGTTTTACACACAGCCAGTGCAGCAATAGCCCCAACCGCGCCGATCGCGCCGAAAACGCGCTGCCCCGTAAACAACATGAGCATCATGGATGAGAACATGAAGATGGCGATTAACTCATAAGACATGCTAAGCGCCTTCTCGTAATTTAATTATGTCTTTCAGGAACTCAGAAATCGCCTGAAGTAGCATGAGGAAAAAACCAATAATCATGGTTATTTTAATTGGCCACAGATAAGGCCGCCACGCGGTTGCGCTTTTTTCCAACCTGCCAATGCTCTCAGACCCGGTCAACAATCCCCAGAAAAACTGGTACGGTGTGCCTTTGTAATGACCCAGCGAATAAGCCGCTGAATCAATTGCGCCATAAAGCAAAACACCAAGGTAAAACATCAGAAACAAGATGGTGATCAAATCAACTTGAGCCTTTCGGCGCGTTGTCCACTCCGCATAAAACAGATCCATGCGCACGTTCGAACCCATTTGGATCGAATATGGTCCGCCCATAATGTAATAGGCAACCAACGCGAACTGAGCGACTTCAAGCGTCCAGAGCGACGGCAAGAAAAACGTTTTTGAAATTGATGACCAAAGCAAAATAGCCATCATCACAAAAATTCCGTACATCATAACGCGGCCAATACGGTAATTCACCGCATCTACAACACGAATGTACAATTTTGCAGCCGTCATGGATGCCCTACCTCGGCAAGTTGCTCTTGCCTGAATTCTTTCAACGCTGCACTTAACAAAGATTCCAGCATATGTGCCTGTTCCCTGCACTGTTCGTCAGTACGCGTTAAATCGTTTCGAATCTCAATCATAACATTTGCCAACCCGTTCGATATGCCATGAACTTTAAGGGTGTGTGTGACACCATCCGCTGGACCATAAGGTTGGTTTCTCTGTGTTCCTGCCACACCTTGGTTAGCCGCAGCGTTTAACATACAATCGGCAAAACGCGTATCATCATCATGTAAAATGCCTAATCTGACATCCCGCTTCTTGCTTTTGTACACAGGCGTAAATGTGTGAATTGTCACCAGCACTGGCTCGACGTCAAACGACGCCAGAGCATCGGCGACTTGCTGTTTGAACGGTGAATAATATTTTTTAACCCGTTCCGCGCGTTGATCACCCGATAACCCTAAATTACCGGGAACCGTGAAAATTTCACTTTTCTCTGGCATGGAATCAACCGCTTCTGGTGGGCGATTGCAATCATAGACCAATCTGGAAATATTGCTGAGCACAGCGGGGGAATTAAATGTATCAGCTAACTGACGGGTAATGGCATCTCCACCAACGTCCCAAGCAATGTGGCTAACCGCCACTTCATCAGAAATGCCCAACTGTTCGAATTCAGTTGGAATGTGGTTTGAAGCGTGCTCGCAGACAAACAAAAACGGGGCGTCAGATGCACCTTCAATCAATCTTACGACTTGTGATTCCGCTCCCATTTCCATCTACTTTCTTCAAAGGTGAAACTGATTGTAAAATATTCTTCAGAATCACCTTTGTTGTCAAGATTTATTCAGAAATTTATTCTGTGCCTTTTCAACAAACTTGCCTTAAAGTGGCGTTAAGGCATCAAATAATAAGGCCATATGTGAAAACAATCGCTGACAGATTGCGGGACAAAAGCAACAAGTTGACACGGGCAGAACGACAGCTCGCTGATACTATATTGAAATCCTACCCAGCTTCTGGCTTGGGTACTATAACAACGCTGGCATCCACCGCCCAAGTGTCGACCCCCACGGTTGCACGCCTTGTGCAGAAACTCGGGTATCGTGGATTTCCTGACTTTCAAGCCAATTTGCGTTCTGAACTTAGCGAACGAATTTCAAGTCCAATCACAAAGCACGACAGATGGGCTGACAAAGCCCCAGAAGGACACGTTTTAAACCGCTTTACTGAGGCTGTGGTTGAAAACATTGGCCAATCCCTAAAAGGAATTGAGATTGAACAGTTCGACGGGGCTTGCGATTTGCTAAGCGCCACGGACAAAAAGATATTTGTGGTTGGTGGCCGAATTACCCGAACACTGGCAGATTACTTCTTTCTTCACCTACAAGTTATTCGCGAAAACGTCACCCACATCAACTCCAGCTCAAACGCTTGGCCACACTATTTGCTGGACATTAAAGCTGGCGACGTTGTGGTGATTTTTGACATTCGTCGTTATGAAAACTCAACCCTAAAGCTGGCTGAAATGGCCAAGCAAAAGGGCGCTGAAATTCTGTTGTTCACGGACCAATGGCACTCCCCCATTACAGAACACGCAACACACACTTTCCACAGCAGAATCGTTGTACCATCTGCTTGGGATTCAAACGTGACGTCTATGCTGCTGATCGAGATTATTATCGCAGAAGTGCAAGAACGCTACTGGGACACGACGAAACAACGCATGGAAGAACTGGAAGGCATGTTCGACCGCACGCGCTTCTTCAGGAAATTTTCGTAAAGCCCAGATTTACTGGCTTAGTAGCCTTTGGCTAACCACCCAAGAACAAGCGGCCAACATCTGGATTTTCAAGCAAGTCATCGCCCTTATCAGCCATGGCAAGCTCACCGGAAACCATAACATAGCCAATGTCGGCAAACTCCAAGCCCTTCTTGGCGTTTTGCTCAACCATAATGATGGTTTTGCCTTCTTTGTGCTGAAGCTCATTCAAAATTTCAAACACCATGTCGATGAAGCGTGGTTCCAAACCAATCGAGGGCTCATCCACCAGCAATACTTCAGGGTTCATCACCAAGGCGCGTGAAATCTCTAACAATCGGCGTTCGCCGCCAGACAAAACCCCTGCTTTGTTCTTACGTCTGGCCGCCAAACGTGGGTATTTATCAAACACCTGCTCCGCAGCACGACGAGATTCCTCCGGTTTGTTCATTAAGAAGCCGCCCATCCACAGGTTTTCCTCAACGGTCATGCCTGGGAAAATTGACTTATCCTGCAAAATGTAAGCGATGCCAGCTTCACGAAGTTTTTGGTTCGGCGTCATGCGTGTAATGTCACGCTTGTTCGCCCCTTCGCCAACTTTAATAGCTCCAGACATGATTGTGTTGAAACCGAAAATGGCGTGTAGCACAGTCGACTTTCCAGCACCATTCGGACCAATCAAACACAAAGATTGTCCCTTGGCGATGCGAAGGTTCACGCCATGCAGGATTTCCATCTTACCATAGCCCGCTTTAAGATTTTCAATAGAAACAAAAGCATCGTTTTTGGCTAGTTCATCAAGCTTCGAAATTGTGTTTTCGGTAGCCATAGCTTGAGCCTGACGATTTACATCTTCAACAGATATAATCGTGTCTACACCACCGGCACCATAACCTTGAATCTTTTTAGATTGTGCTGTGTTTGTCATGACTAGTGTCCTCCACCCAAATAAGCATCAATAACTTTCGGGTCGTTTTTCACCTCTTCAGGTGTGCCAGCTGCCAGCATTTCGCCATGCGCTAAAACGTACATTTTCTGTGACATGTTCATAATAACACGCATGTTATGCTCGATGATAAACAGGGTGATGCCCAGCTCTTCATTTGCCTTACGCAAACGTTCAATCAATCCGTTGATCAATGTTGGGTTAATGCCAGCCGTTGGTTCATCCAACAACAAAACGTCAGGTTCTGTCATCAGTGCCATTGCAAACTCGAGCAGTTTTTGCTGACCAAACGACAAGTCGCCAGCTGGCAACGAGCGTTTGTGGTAAAGCCCCACGAACTCAAGGAAATAGTGCGCACGCTCCATATCCTCTGACGTTCCGCGACTAAACAGCTCGCGAATGCCGGTTTTTCGCTGAGAGCGAGAAATCAGCATGTTATCCACACCGTTCAAGCCTTTGTAAACGCGTGTTTGCTGGAACGTACGCAACAAACCCAAACGTGCTATTTCTGGAACCAGCTTTTTTGTCAGTTCCTGACCACGAAACTTGATCGACCCGCTGTCAACGGGATGGTACCCCACGATTGAGTTGAACAAAGTTGTCTTTCCAGAACCATTAGGACCGATAAGGCCCGTGATGCTTCCTTCTTCAACTGTTAGACTGACGCCTTTGTTCGCTTGTACACCGCCAAAGGATTTTGATACTTGAGAGAGTTCAATAATGGACATTAGCTTACCTCCCCATCTACGGATTGGCCGACGTCAATCTCCGGAGCATCCCCAGATACGTCTCTGGTAAGATTCTCTTCAATTTCGATACCAAAGAAGTTTGGCCACCTATCACGTGCCCAACCAAGAATTCCCTGTTGGAAAAACACCACGTTAATAATGATGATGCTGCCAAGTGCCACCCACTGCCAACCAAGCAAATAGGTCCAGGTAACCTCTTTAATAATTTGGAACAAAATCGCACCAAGCACTGGTCCCCAAATTGTGCCTTTTCCGCCCAATAGCGCCATGGCAACCATAAACACACCAAACGTCACAGTTGGAAACGCAGGGTCTTTTGGCTCGACAAAGTTTGCAATGTTACCGAACAAGGCGCCAGCAATTCCAAGGAAAAATGCTGAAGTACACCAGGCAATAATCTTAATGCGTGTTGTACGGAAGCCCATGGCTTCAGCTTTGTCTTCGTCATCGCGAATAGCGTTAATCGACAAGCCAAAACGCGTTGAATACAGCCATCGCAGGAAAAAGAAGGTCATTGCAGAAAGAACAACTGCCAAATACATAAACATCAAGTTCTTGGTGTCAGGGCTTTCGAATTTGAAGTCTGGAACCGACATACCCTGACCGCCACCAACAAATTCCCAAGCCGTAAAAATCTCGATCGCTGCCAAAGCCATGGCGAGTGTACCAATGGCGAAATAAGGCCCACGAAGGGAGAAAAAGATAAGTCCCAGCAAAGCCGCACAAATAACAGGGATGATCGCAGCGGCGATTAAACCGAGCCCCAAACCCATCAAATATTCGTTTTGTGTAAATTCAACGATACCTAAGTCACCGTAAGGTGAGTTCCACTCGCGCACGTCGTATTTGACCCATACCTGAACCACGACACAGGCGTACATGCCAACACCGAAGAAGAATATGTTACCCAGTGAGTTGTAACCCATTTGGCCGCCACACGTGTCCCACGTCATGGCCAACACGATCATGATGAACAGAGTGAAAATTTGAACCGTAATTGATGGTACAACCCAGCACAGCCCGATACCAACCAAGGCCAACGCAAGGAAAATGAGGCCGTCTGTTTTGAAAGAACTCATGACACTGCTTTCCGGTTTTTACGGTAGGAGAATATACGAAAGATCAAAACGCCAATTAGCGAGAGCATTACGATTGCCTGTTGCCACTCGATGCCGAACACGAATGAGCCGAATTGTTCCAAGCTGCCCAAGCCCAAACCAGCAAGTATTACACCGACCAGATTGCCGAGGCCTGCCGAAGTTACGATTACGAACGCACGGATTGAGTAGTTGATGCCGTAGAATGGCTGAATATTCCAAATCATCACCACCAAACCACCAGCTGCGCCACAAATGGCGGCATTCAAAGCGAAGGTGAATGAATAAACTTTTTCTGTATCAATGCCCATAACACGGGCTGCACGTGGGTCTTGTGATGTTGCACGAATTGCTTGTCCCATTCGGCTACGCTTCATGAACATGACAACTGCAAATGCCAATGCGACACAAATGACAAGTGCCACGACCTTAATTTGAGCGACGGATATTTCGCCAAATATACGCCACGAACCTAGGCCGGAGTTCACGATTTGAACTTCTGGACCAAAAATTAGATTAAGAACTTGTTGTGTGACGAGTGCAATTCCAAACGTGGCTAACAGCGATGTGAACAGGTCTTTATCAATCACCCATTTGATGATCGCGTGATACATCAACACACCCAAACCAAACATAATGACAGCTGAAACCCACATGCCGATTAACGGATGGATGCCAAAATTGAAAAGCCAGAAAGTGATGTAACCACCAGCAATAACGAAATCACCTTGGGCGAGGTTTTTAACGTTCGTTACACCCCAAACCAACGCCAGTCCGTATGCAGAAAGTGCATAAACCGAACCGATAAATAAGCCATCTAACAACCACTGCAAATTAAAAACGGGTTGAGCGCAGAGGATGTACAGGTTGACCCCGAATACATCAAGAATTGTGTTACACACGGTTTATCTCGCCTTGCAAGCACGACACAGCGGTAGGGTTAGCAGGAACGCTGCTTGTAAAACCTATTCACTAATGTCGGAAAAAATAAAGTGGGTGGCACCCTGCAAATGAAGGCTCCACCCAGTAGAAAAAGTAGCTTTACTTAAAGCTAACGTCCGCTGCTTCAGCTGCCCATTTTGCAGGGGCAACAACAACAAACTTACCGTCTTTAATCTGACGCATAACCATTGGTTTAGCGATGTTGTTACCAGCATCAGAGAAACGAATGTCACCGTAGAAAGACTTCATGTCAGTTGCTGCAAGTGCATCACGAACCGCGTCTTTGTCCAAAGAACCAGCGCGCTCAAACGCGTCAGCCCAAACTTGCACCGCAGCAGCCGCTTGTGCAGACTGGTAAGGTACAACGTTGTAACCTTCGAACGATGCCTTGAACTCTTTGTCAAAGTCACCAGCAGAACCAAACAACTCGTCAGAGTATGTCAATGTCTCGTCCCACTGTGTTGCACACATAAAGCCGTTTGCTGCATCACCAAACTTGGTCACTAGCTTACCAGCTTCACAGTGTGTCATGCCAACAAGCGGCACAGAGATACCCATCTCAGCCATTTGACGTGTTGCAGTTACAGCACCTTTTGAGTGGCCTGACACAATAAGAACGTGTGGCTTAAGCGCTCGTACCTTTGTTAAGGTAGAAGTCATGTCAGCAAGGTCAGCTGGAAGCTTGTCGTCAATGACGATGTTCATGCCATGCCTCTTGATCGCATCAACAACGCCTTCACGAACGTCCAAAGAAAACGGATCTGGCTCAAACGCCAAAGCAACTTTAACGTCACTCAAAGGAATGCCTTCAGCTTTCGCAGTTTCCGCAGCAACATCAATAGCAGATGCCAAATATAGGTCAGCAGTTGTCAAAACCGCGAAAAGATACTTATAGCCTTTGTTAAACAGTGAACGAGATGCACCTTCTGCTTCAACCATCGGCACACCATACTTTTCAGTGATCGGTGCGATCGCTTTGGTTAGGCCAGAAGAGTATGGGCCAAGCATGAAATCAACACCATCTTGCTGAATCAAACGCTCTGCAAGCTGAGCTCCACGGGAACCAGATGACTCATCATCGTAGTACTTGACTTCAAGCATGTAGTTTTTACCACCAACGTTCACACCGCCAGCTTCATTGATCTTTGTTACCGCAAGATCATAACCGTTCTGAGAGTGAATACCGTTTGTTGAGTACTTACCAGTTAGCGAGATCGCTGAACCCAAAGTAATTGTATCTGCTGCAGACGCTGCAAATGACATGCTCGCAGCCATTCCAGCGAGCAAAATGCTCTTAAAAAATTTCATAATCTGTCCTCCCGATGACGGCTTGATTGCCGTACATTCATACTTATTTGGCACTTGTCAGCCATGCGATATCATAAGCACTGGAATTAATGCGTCAAGACTCATAGAAATTGTCGCAAACTTCATGTATATACAATGTACATCCAAAAGAATTTATCTGTTTTAATTCAAATACTTACACGAGGTCCGTTAAATGCCTGAATCCCGTACAGCCATACAACTTCGAGTACCAACGTCAGATCTAAGTTTGATCGATCAAGCCGCGAAGGTTAAGCGTGTGACCAGAACAGACCTGATGGTTCAAGCATCTACAGCTTACGCAAAAGAGGTCTTGGTGGACCGTCAAGAGTTCGCTTGGGAGGAGTTTGAATTACGTGCGTTTGAGTCTGCACTTGAAGCGTCGAACAGAACAAACACTGAGGTGGTCAACATATTGAAGAAACTATCGTGAGTTCAGCGAAGGTAACAAAACCAACAAAAGTTGATGGATTTGTAGAACTTTATGGACCAGTGAAATTACAAAAATCCTTCGGTTTAAACAAAATGAACAGTAACAACCCCGCCCATAATTCATGGCTAGCCAAAACCGCAGTATATTGGCAATTGGCGGTTGGACGAGAAGTCTTCGTTCTTATTGATTCATTAGCACAAGTTAAGGCTTTCTACTGCCTGTCCGTGGCGCGCTTCAGCTTGAGTGAAAATGCGGTTCGGCAACATCGGGTTATCATGCTGACCCGTATGGCAATTTCGGAAGATGCAAATGTGCCGCAAACAGCGGAGCTTTTGTTACGTGGTGTTTTGATTAAAGCAGCAAAGGCCAGTCAAACAGGCGATTTTTCCGCACTGGTCATACACGCCACAGATGAACGTCTTGTTGAATTATACGGGAAGTTCGGATTTGTCGGGTTTCAAAAAACCGATCACGCGACCCTGCTGGTAAAGTCAATGAAAGCAATCAGGTCCGAAGCTTGGCTTGCTGGACATATTGACTAAAACAAGAGTTCGGGCACCAATATTAAGGTGCCCGGTACGCAAGTTCATCTAGCCATTTTTGCGTTTATCGCGCATGGCCTTACGCATTTCTTTCATTTTGTCGATTTGCGCGTCGGTTAGGCTGTTCTTAAAGGCTTTGCGTGATTCTTTGCCTTCTCTTTTTGCTTCTTTAAACACCTTGCGAAGTTCCTTGCGAATTTCTTTTGACGGACGCTCGCCATCTGTAATTTTTGCACAAATCGGTTGAACGTCAGCAAACACGCTGGCTCTTTGTGCTTGCAAGTTATCGAACAAGTTTTGCTGCTGCGGTGTCAGGTCAAGTGCAGAAGAAATTCTCATCGCCCGCTCATTCATTTTTTGAGCGGCTTCACCAGAACAAAGTCGAATGATTTTGCCGCCGCGCTTACCTTTGCCAGCTTTGTCATGGGCCATAACGCCGCTTGCCATAGAAGTCAGCAAGCCCGCAGCAACAAGAGTAGCAACACCAGTTTTTAACATTTTTGATTTCAACAACATGGGAAATTTCCTTTTTTATGTATGGGATTGGGATTGGGTTTGTGTTTTGTTGATGAAGCCAAGTTAACCCCGTCAAATTTCGCTTGTGTTTCTCGTATCAAGCAAATGTTTCTGATTTGTTACAGAGATGTGCTCAAATCGCGTGACTTGTGGTGATAAATCGCTTTAAACCTATTCCCATGCATAAAACGATAAAAATTGATACGTGGCAGTTTGTACGCGCGATGGTGGCTTTAGAGGATCGTGGACGACGCGGCGCACTCTGGAAGCTTTGGTCTGAAACCTGGCGAGAGATAGATGCCGAGTTAACAGCTCTAGCTGAAACTGATTATGACGCCTATTCCGAGCTAATGATGCGACACAGGCTGGAGTTGGATTTACCAACACCTTCCCTGCGCATGGAGTTGGTCGCGGCACTGAAGCATGTGGTGAACCAATTTCACGAGCGGTTGAACAAACCGGGTGGGCTTGCGCCGTCACAACGGCACGACAT
>JBMYWL010000027.1:9861-12278 GCA_049607365.1 Alphaproteobacteria bacterium
CGGAGATTAAAAAGCTAATCTCTGAGCTTGACCCATCGATCTATTACAAAACCCCTAAAGTTAAAGACGCTTCAGCTGATGACGATGCAGAAGCACAGGACCAAAAGCCAGAATCTGGCCCAAAGAAAAGACATTTCCATGGAAAACAGCAAAACAAATTTTCAACATCACCAAAACCCAAGTCTAAAGTACAACGCCCCAAAGCTACCGACGGAAGGGGCAATTTGCGTCCCGGTGTTCCAAGACCTAAGTCTAACAAGCCTCGCTAAAGAAATTGACACTGCAAGTTCAGGTGCCGTCGCTCGGGCAATAAAAGTAGCAGGCTTCGAAGGTAAGCAAGGACAATCCTGCAACGTGTCTGCTCCAGCGGGCACACAGCTCGACGCACTCGTTTTGTTGGGTGGTGGCGCAAAGGACGACCTGTCAGATGTTGATCTACAAACTTTAGGTGGATCTTCATTTAAAGCTGCAGAAACCAAGTCCAACGAATTGGCGATTGATGCAAGCGCGTTGACAGCTGCTCAAGCGGCGCAGTTGGGGTATGGTGCTGCCTTACGGTCCTACACCTTTACCAAATACCTTACGAAACAAAAAGACAGTGCGAAGATTAACATTTCTTCTGTGTCAATCTTAACTGACGACACCAAGTCCGCTGCTGCGCTTAGCGGTGCATTAGAAGCCAGAGCCTCTGGTGTTCAGTTAACAAGAGACTTGGTGAGCGAGCCCGCCAACATTCTATACCCAGAAACTTTGGCCGAACGTGCCAAGGCAGAACTAGAGCCTTTGGGTGTGGAATTTGAGATATTCGACCATGAAACCATGGAAGAAATGGGCTTTGGCGCATTGATTGGTGTCGCACAAGGTTCTATTCGCCCTGCCCGCATGGTGGTAATGAAATGGAACGGCGGCAAGGAAGGTGATCAACCCATATCCTTCATTGGTAAAGGCGTAACTTTTGACACTGGTGGCATTTCTATTAAACCAGCCGCTGGTATGGAAGACATGAAATGGGACATGGGTGGTTCAGGCGTCGTTGTCGGCTTAATGAAAGCGCTCGCCGGACGTAAGGCCAATGTCAACGTCGTGGCCGCCATTGGTTGTGTGGAAAACATGCCCGGCAGTAACGCACAACGTCCGGGTGACATTGTCACCTCTTATTCCGGCCAAACAATCGAAGTCTTGAACACAGACGCTGAAGGCCGTTTGGTGCTTGCTGATGTACTTTGGTACATTCAAGAACAATACAAACCAAAATTCATGATCGACTTGGCGACCCTAACTGGTGCGATTATCGTGGCTTTGGGTTACGAGCACGGTGCTGTATTCTCTAACGATGATGAACTTGCGGCACAAATTACCGCTGCTGGTAAAACATCTGGTGATACAGTTTGGCACATGCCGATCGGCGAAGCATACAACAAGCAACTCAACAGCCCAGCCGCAGATGTAAAGAACATTGGTGGTGGACGTTGGGGTGGTTCAATTACAGCTGCTTGCTTCCTTGAGCGCTTTGTAAATGACACGACTTGGGCGCATCTTGACATTGCCGGTGTTACTTGGTCCGGTGAAGACAAACCAACGTCTCGCAAGGGTGCAACCGGTTGGGGTGTTAAATTGCTCGACCGTTTGGTAAGTGACCACTACGAAGGCTAGTGGTTCTTTAACCATATTCCTAAAAGCGTATATCCCGAACAAGGGTCTGACCCAAGGTTCGGGATATATGAAGGAAGATCTACTGCCTAAACTGGTTAGGGTATAAAGCGGAAATCTTGCTGGTTCCCTACCAAACCTCAACCGCATATGACGGCTGTTGGTATTCGTACAAAACTTGGTACGACTTGTTTAGCACGGGCTGCTGTACAACTTGTCTGGTTTCAAACCGATACGGCACCTGAACATATTTCGTTCTGTAGACGGTTTGCGGCTGCTTAATTACACGTGTCTTGTAGCCAGTCTGCGGTACATGAACTTGAGTGTAATAAGTCACCTTGCGCGGAACGATAATCGTTTGAGGCACTCCCACAATTTTTGAATGCTTCACAACTTTCGGTGTATAATATGTGAAGGGCTTAACAATGCGCTTCTTCTTATAGACCGTAATGGGTTTGGTGACTGCTTTGGTGTATGAGCCCAAATAGCGCTTTGAAACGAGCTTGTTCTGATACGTAAGCGAATACACCGGTTTAACCTTTTTTTGAACCAACGCCTTTTTCACCAATTTTTTCTGCCATTTCTTCTGCCATTTCTTTTGGACAAACGGTTTTCGAACAAGGCGAATTGGTTTTGCTTTCGGCACGGGTGCGCGAACTAAGTGCTTCACACCTATGATTCTTGGCTGTTCGTAAACAAGATCTTCAACAGCAAAATTATGTCCCCGGAAAACTTCATGCCCATAGCCAACGCCATACACATATGGT
>JBMYWL010000028.1:0-12197 GCA_049607365.1 Alphaproteobacteria bacterium
CACGCTTACGCAATATGGTTATCCACGACAAACCGGATTGAAAACCTTCCAAGCAGATTTTTTCAAACAGT
Source organism: Alphaproteobacteria bacterium (assembly GCA_049607365.1). Classification (GTDB taxonomy): domain Bacteria; phylum Pseudomonadota; class Alphaproteobacteria; order UBA7985; family JBMYWL01; genus JBMYWL01. Next base: position 72 of record JBMYWL010000028.1, read on the forward strand.
CTTCGGTCGTCTTTGACGGGAAAACCCCATTCTGTGTCGTGATAAAGACGGTAGTCATCAGCGTCACCGTGCCAGTAACATCTAAGTTTCTCGTCAGCACCTTGCTTTAATCCTAAAGCTTGCAAATCATCTTTTGTATCCATAAGAGAGACTTATAGGTTCTTGGTTTTTTGCCAAGCATTTTTGTCATGGAATGCATGGGAATAAAGCGCATTGGCCTGTTCTAAAACTGTGTCACGTCACTGCTCAGAAAATTCTGAGCCTTAGATTGGTTTTGACTATGAATGCGACTTCGAACACGCCGAATGTACCTAGTAACGCTGTAAGCAATGTTATCTTTTCACTGACCGCAATTTTCGCGGGTATGGTGTTGTTAATTTTGGGTAACACCTTGCTGCTCATCACAATTCCGCTTGAAATGGAAGCAGCAAGCTATAGTGCATCCGTGTCTGGTGCAATTATGTCCGCCTACTTCTTGGGTTTTGCTGGTGGCGCCTATTACGGGCAATACCTCATTCTGCAGGTTGGTCACATAAGAACCTTTGCGTGTTTCGCGACCATTTTTTCTGCAACTGTTGTTGCTCACCCTTTGTTTGTAGACCCTGTTGCCTGGGGTTTGTTTCGCTTATCTTCTGGTATTTGTACTGCAGGTATTTTCTTGGTCATTGAATCCTGGTTAAACGAGCGTGCACCGTTTGAAATCAGGGGTAAAGTCTTGGCTGTTTACACAACCTTGACCTACGCAGCTCAATTACTTGGTCTTCAACTTATCAAGCTTTTTGATATTGGCGCGGTAAAGCCATATTTGTTCGCGACCTTGTTGCTGTCGTTTTCATTGGTGCCGGTTGTCTTAACGAAAATAACAGCGCCAAACTTCTCCGAGACAAAACCTCTTAGCCTTAGAACACTCACCAAGTTTTCTCCACTTGCTGTTGTGGGAACAGCGGTTTCAGGGATCATGATGGGTAGTTTTTATTCATTAGCGGCCATTTTCATAAGTCGACTTGGATATTCAAATGCAGATGCGACGAACTTTACATCAGGCATGGTGATCGGCGGCTTATTATTCTTATTTCCGGTGGGGTGGTTGACTGACCGTTTCGACAGACGTTTGGTTCTTTTGCTTATCCTAATCGTTTCAGCGGTAGCCTGTTTTTTGACTGCGATTCAAAACACAGTATTACCGGGCATTGTCGGCTTGATCGCGCTTGCTGTGGTTATCGGTTCATCTATTTCATCTATTTACCCAATTGCCATTACTCAAGCTTACGACTACCTAGAGCCTGATCAATATGTTGCCGCGGCAACAGGATTGTTTGTTGCCTTTGCCATTGGTTCTTTCGGCGGGCCATTCATTACCGGTTTTTTAATGCAATACACAGTGCCAGAAGCGCTGTTCTTCATGATGTCACTCACAAGTTTGAGTTTGGCTGCATTTACTTTTTACCGTATGCGCGCTCGTGAAGCACTTCCAATGGAAGAGCAGGAACAGGTGTTTGTAACAACCGCGATTGTTTCAGAGCTTGATCCACGTGCTGAACCTGAATTGGAAGAAGAAAAAGAGATTTGGGAAACAATGCGTGAAGAAGCAATTATAGCTCGTGTTGAAGCATTTGGTGATCAGGAAGAACCAGAGCCAGAAACGGAACCAGAACCAGAAGCGGAACAAGAAGGCGATACAGAAGATCAATCTGAAACGCAAAAGCCGAAAGATGAAGATTAGGCCATGATTTCTATTCCAAACGCTGAGAACATACGCGGGCTATTGTTTGACAAAGACGGCACGTTGATCTTGTTTGAGGAGAGCTGGAAGCCAGTAATTCTCGATGCTGTGGAACAGCTGTCAGGTGGCGACAAGCAGCTTGCGCGCAAAATGCTGGAAGCTTCTGGTTTTGATACCGTAAATCAAACTTTTGTCGCAGGTGGTTTGCTTGCGGGTGCGACTGATGTGGAAATAATTGAATGCTGGGCACAGTTCGTACCCATGCCCTCTGAAGAAGAGCTGAAGGCTTTGCAGCAGCATATTTTAGAAACGCAAGTTGCTGTACCCGTTGAAGGCCTTGTGCCGTGCTTGGAGCGTTTAAAGGCGGATGGTTACATATTAGGAGTGGCTACCAACGATGTTGAGGTGGTCGCACGCGCAAATTTGAAGCAACTTGGCATTTCGCATCTGTTTGACTTCGTTGCGGGTGCTGACTCTGGTTTTGGCTCAAAACCTGAACCCGGTATGTTGCAGGCCTTCTGTGAGGAAGTTGGATTGAAACCATCTGAGGTCGCTATGATGGGCGACAACTGGCAAGATATAGCTATGGCGCGCAATGGTAAGGTTGGTCTGGCCGTTGGTGTTTTGACGGGTACAACGACCGCAGATGAGCTTACGAAACTTGCTGACGTGGTTTTACCTTCGATAGTTGATCTTTAGAAAAATCCATGAAGTGACATAGAACTGACCCAAACAAAAAAAGGCTGGTGAACTCTTAAGTTCGCCAGCCTTTTTGTTTTGTATAAGTAGAGTCAGCTTAAGTTTTAGCTGTCTTTAAACATGCCCAAGCTTTGTAGCAACTTCAACGTTATCGCGCCCTGTTCGCCCATTTGCGATTGATATGAGGCAAGGCCTTGCGCTGTCTTAATGCCGAAAATACCGTCGATCGGTGCTTTATATAGACCGCGGTAAGAAAGCGCACGCTGAAGCTCAATGACGTTCGTACGGTTAAGTGTGCGAACGTTGATTTGTTCTACAACAGGGCGTGTAACCACTGTCCGAGCAACCGTTGTTGGTTGAATTGTAACAGTTGGGAGAGTTTTAACCTCAATAGCAGGTGGCAATTGCGTAACACTGGATGTGTAAGTGTTTGGCATTTGAACCGGAACTTGCTTGTATTCAGTTTTCTGATGTATGCGCGTGTTCTGAATGATCTTGTGATCATTGCGCATAAGCTTATCGGTTGCTTTGAAGTTTGAACAGCCGGCAAGGCCAGCGGAAAGTGCAATAATTGTGCAGCTGAGAACGAAACGCTTCATCTCAATAGGTCCTGTCGAAATATGCCAAGATCAATCGACAAAGCGGTGTGCGAAACTGGGTTTAATAAACCGGACAACCTTCTAACAGGTGTTTCACCACTAACTTTATCAAGTTTGGATCAAGGTAGATGTTAAATTTATTTATGTGATTTATACGCTAAGATCTTATCATATAAAGATAAAACGGTGTTTGAGGGGGTGATGAATACCTCTGAAGGATTTCTGGCCCTGCTTATATGTCCTGAATAGACTCGGGCCACATTCCCTAGTGGTTGTCCGAGTCTTTGATAATTTGGGGTATTTTATTCAGCTTTAAAATCAATTGCGGCAGAGTTGATGCAATACCTAAGACCAGATGGTTCAGGACCATCTTCAAACACGTGGCCTTGGTGAGCGCCACACTTGCTGCAGTGAACTTCTGTTCTGCTCATCCACAGTTTTTTATCAACTCGCGTTGCAACAGCAGAGTCAGAGACAGGCTGCCAATACGAAGGCCAGCCCGTACCACTGTCATATTTGGTATCGGAGCTCCAGAGGGCCTGATCACAACAGATGCAATGGTAGGTCCCTTTTTCTTTCGTGTCCCAGAAGGCACCGGTAAAAGCGCGTTCAGTTCCTTCTTTGCGGGCTACGGTGAATTGCTCGTCGTTTAACATTGCACGCCATTCAGCGTCAGTTTTATTGATTTCAAAATCACTCATAACTCATCTCGTTTCTTGGTTTGTGTCAAACCTCAAGCTGCGCGTTTGCGAAAGACTGCTGTGTTTGGCGGGCCGCTTGCTTCGACTGTAATTCGAGCTTCAAGGAAAGTCATTTTGCCAATTATGTCGACAATTTTGTCTTTCCACTCGCCTGCTAATATGATGTCGCACGCACCAGCATTCAAGGCTGCTTCAGTGGCCAAGTTCTCAGCTGCTTTTTGGGCTTCTTCCCGTGCAAGATCTAAATCTTCGGCAATGTCGCGTGATCCATCTGGCAAATGAAGCCGATACACTTTTTCTGCCGGACTTGTGATAAGAATGGAGACCGTTCTGTGAATGCCACTTGCTACTGCACCCACTGCGTTGCAAACGTCCGCATTTGGTAAATCAATGAAATCGGTTCCAATTCGGTTTGCGGCTTCACCATAATACAGTTTTGCTGGTGCACCTACACCGACAACGGGCATGGCGTATTGTGGTCTTATGCTAATTGTTTTGAAAGGTTTGGCGGATATGACACTTGTCTGAATTTTGTCACCCAACTCCTTCGGATTGACACCGTCTGCGATAAGAGCTGAAGCCAAATGTACACGCGCAACTTCTTGATGGGTGCGTTCGACCACCATTTGTGCAAACTGCTCATTTGTTTCGCAGCCTTGCCAGTTTTGGAATTCTTTTGGAACGCGTAGTAAATTTGCTCCCAGTTGAGCAGCTTCGACATTGTTGGTTGTTTGATTTCCCAACACGTGAGATGCATCAGTGGGTGTGAAGCTGATCAGTAAGGCGATGCCGCGTCGTATCAACGACTTAACCGCTGCTACACCTGCGTAACCGCGTTCATAATCACGTACCGGAATAGGGCCGGTGGCCATAGCTTCCCAAAGTTCGGTTTCGGCTTTACTTAAGTCTGTCGGTTCCATATTTCGGAAGCGACGTAAGAAGCGTGCATTTCCAAGGTCTGGTCTTAAATCATCCAGCTGGTGTTTCAGGTCAGGTATAATGCTGGGAAATTTTTCTGCTGCCACACACAAAGGCTCCGCCCGACGCGGACCAACGCTTATGCCACCACCTTGTATGTCTATTTCACTGTCACCGCCCAAGCCCCATGTCTGCATGTCGACAGCCCGAACGTGTGTTTTAAATCCGCCAACAGTGGCACCGTTATCGGCGAGACGAGGGCGGCCATTATCCAAGAAACCAATGTCTGTTGTTGTTCCTCCCATATCGGAAACACACACTTGCTTCATGTCAGAGCCGTGTTTCTTGGCCAAATGCCAAGCACCAACCAAACTCGCCGCGGGACCCGACAAAACGGTTTCTATGGGTCGTTCGACTGCATCAACAGCAGACACCAAAGATCCATCACCCTGAACAATCATTAGCGGGGCGTTGATCTTGTGCTGGTCCAAGAAGGCTTCTGTTGAACGAATTAAATCCGCCAAATGGGGTAGCAAACGTGCATTGAACAAGGTGGTCACAGCACGCAAGGGGCCATTCAGTTGTTGGGAAAGTTCAAAAGAACAAGTGACGGGAACAGACAGTTCTTCAGATATATAAGCATGAACAGCTTCTTCATGCGCGCGGTTACGAACGGCAAATTTGCCAACAATGGCAACTGATTCTACTTGTTTGTTAAAGCCTTTGTTTTTTAAGGAGGTAAGATCCAAGGGCTCTATTTGGCTACCATCTGCCCTGTGACCGCCTTTTAGGAAAATTACTTCGTCGTCTTGTAAGGCTTCTTTAAGGTTGCCACGCGACAAGGACTTTTCATCAAAGCCGATCATAATCAGCGCAACAGGGGGGCGAAGGCCTTCGACGATTGCGTTGGTAGCAAGCGTCGTGGAAATACTGACGAGTTCAATATCAGCAACGATATCTGCATCCAAAACCGGTTCGGAAGCGGCGGCGATGCCTTCAAACAAATCATGCCGTGTGGTAAGTGACTTGTTGGCTTTTAAGACACCCCAAGCTTCTTTCTGCTGGGTACCAGCTTCTGCAGAGTCAAACAAGACGGCATCTGTGTACGTGCCGCCTGTATCAATTCCCAAACGATAACCCATAGTCTAGTCCCGCGCAGTTTTGGGTTTGTTTTGCTTTTATTGCGTGCCGAAAATACGGTCTCCAGCATCGCCCAAACCCGGTACAATGTAACCGATATCATTCAGGTGACTGTCAATCGCTGCTGTGAAAACTGCGACATCCGGGTGACGTTTGTGGAAGGCCTCTAAACCTTCTGGTGCAACAAGCAAACAAAGAAGCTTAATGTCTTGGCCGCCAGCTTCTTTGACGAGGTCAATAGCGTCAGCAGCTGAGCCACCGGTTGCAAGCATTGGATCACAAACAAGAATGTTTGCCTTGTCCAAGCCTTTTGGCAGGTTGGAGTAGTATTGTTCAGCCTGTAAGGTTTCTTCATTTCTTGCCAAGCCAACAAATCCAACGCGCGCGGTTGGCATTAAGTCCATCAAACCTGTCAACATACCGTTGCCAGCACGCAATATGGAAATCATCGCAATGTCACGTTCGGCAAGAACAGGTGCAGCAAATTTCGTCAAAGGAGTGGTCACAATTTCAGATGTGGTTTCCAAGCTTCTCAAAGCTTCGTAGCCCATCAAGAATGCGATTTCTTTGGCCAAACCTCTGAAAGTTGCAGTGGATGTTGTTTGAGCGCGCATACGCGACAGTTTGTCTGCGATAAGTGGGTGGTCCAAAACATTTACGGTCGCCATAGGGAACTCCTTGGTTTTGTGTATATTTCTTCGATTGAGCTTTGATCAGCGTTTTAGCCGTAATCGATGTCAAAGTCATAGGCCGCAATGGAGATGCAGATATGTAAGCGAATTTTAGCAGTCGGCAATTTGCTGAATTGCTTTTAACTTAAGGGCAAACAATATGCTTTTGATGGATTAGATGTAGATGCAGAATAACCGGGATAAGTTATTCGACAAAACTGGCCAAGTAGATGACTTTGTCTTCGACGCTTCAGTTACCCATGTTTTTGATGACATGGTGCGCAGATCTGTGCCCGGTTACCAACAGATGTTGGAAGGAATCCGCGCGTTTGCTCCCACTTTTGTAAAGCCCAACACACAAGTTTTTGATCTTGGTTGCTCTTTGGGCTCAGCAAGTCTGGCTGTGTTGGAGGGTGCTGACCATCCAGAGGTCGCCATAAGCGCGGTTGATATGTCGGAACCCATGTTAAGTCAGGCCCGAAACCGCTTATCCGCCTATAAAACAAAAGCAGCAGTTTCGTTTCATTTGGCTGATATTTGTGAAGTTGAAATTTCAAATGCTTCGCTGGTGGTGTTGAATTTAACGCTGCAATTCGTCGAGCCTTCCAATAGAGCGGCACTCATTCGCAAGATCTACAAAGGTTTGAATGTAAACGGGGCGTTGATCGTTTCTGAGAAGGTACGTTTTGACCAGCCAGATGTGCAGAACTTTCTGGATCAGCAGCAAATGGATTTTAAGCGAAACCAAGGTTATTCGGATTTGGAAATTGCTCAAAAACGATCCGCTTTGGAAAACGTTATGAAACTCGACACGATTCCGACGCATCTGGAGCGGTTTACCGATGTTGGGTTTAAGGCTTCATCAATTTGGTATCAAAACCTGAATTTTTGCTCCTTTATCGCGATTAAAAACTGATGACGTTTCAAGAGAGATTTCAAGATATCAATCAGCGGTTCGTTGGGTGCACAGCTTGGCCCCTGCTTGAGGGCTTTGCCCAGGAACTGGGTGCGACGTTGAACCATGGTGACATGGAAACTTGGTCAGCTGCCATTGATGCGCTGGTGGCTGAAGATGGTGATGCACGCACCAACTTGATGCAAATTCATCCATGGCGCAAAGGTCCCCTAGATCTGTTCGGTTGTCGGGTTGAAACCGAGTGGAGATCTGATTGGAAATGGCAACGCTTAATGTCAAGCGGGTTGGATTTTTCAGGTAAACAAGTCCTTGACGTTGGATGCGGCAATGGTTTTTACATGTACGAGATGCTGAAGTCGGGCGCGGCGGCAGTTGTTGGGGTTGACCCAACTCAGTTGTTTGTCGCCCAATTCATGGCTTTATATGCGGATAATCCACAAGATAAGCTGGCTTTTGTTCCTACGGGTTTGGAAAAATGTCCACCGACCGATGATTGCTTTGACGTTGTTTTGTCTATGGGTGTTCTGTACCATCGCAAAGACCAGAACGAACATTTGAATGATCTTATTTCACGAACAAAAGCTGGCGGTAAAGTTGTTTTGGAAACTCTTGTTTTGGACGATGCCAATGTTAATGAAGGTGAGGAAGAATTGACCCCACACCTTGTTGGCAACAAGCGTTATGCACAGATGCGGAACGTGTGGTCAGTGCCAAGCTTAAGTCTTTTGATTAAGCGTATGACCGATTGTGGGTACAAAAACATAAGTGTGGTCGATTGCAGTTACACGTCCCTTGAAGAACAGCGTTCGACAGAATGGATGCACTTTCAGTCTCTGCCAGATTTCTTGGATCCGAACGACAGATCCAAAACGTTGGAAGGGTATCAAGCCCCCATGCGTGCTTTGCTGATTGCTGATAAAGTCTAACAACCACCTTGAACGATCACGTTTTGTTCTCTAAATATGTGGGATGAGCCAAGCAAACCAAAACCCTATATTATCCACTGAAATTGATGTCAAAGACCCGGAAGGGATGTTGAGCGATTTCTTTAAATTTCGTGACGATTCCAAAGCGCTGGAGATTGTATCTGATTACATCCCTGCGGGTGATCAGCCCAATGCAATCAAAGAGCTGACAGAAGGCATTAACAACGGCGAAACGGATCAGGTTTTACTGGGTGTTACGGGTTCTGGAAAAACTTTTACCATCGCTCATTTGGTTCAAAACGTACAGCGTCCCACGATTGTATTGGCACCAAACAAAACACTGGCAGCCCAGCTCTATGGGGAAATGAAGTCCTTCTTTCCAAAGAATGGCGTGGAGTACTTTGTTTCTTACTATGACTATTACCAACCTGAAGCTTATGTCGCGCGTTCTGACACTTACGTTGAAAAAGAAGCGTCTATCAACGAGCAGATAGACCGCATGCGTCACTCCGCCACTCGCTCGCTGTTTGAGCGTAAAGATGTGGTCATCGTGGCCTCTGTTTCGTGCATTTATGGTATGGGTAGCCCCGAAACCTACGTTGGAATGACCTTTCCAATTGAAGTGGGTATGGAAATTGACTCGCGCGCAATGCTCGCCCGATTTGTTGAGCTACAGTACAAGCGCAATGATGTTGGTTTTATGCGCGGTACGTTCAGGGTGCGTGGGGACACCGTAGAGATTTTTCCGGCGCACGCTGAAGACAGGGCTTGGCGCATTTCGTTCTTTGGGGACGAGATTGAAACCATACATGAATTCGACCCACTGACTGGTGAAAAGGGTGACCCGCTTGAGAAAATCCGTTTGTATGCGAACTCTCACCACGTGACCCCACGCCCGACCATATTACAGGCAATTAAACAAATCCGTGCTGACTTGAAAATTAGGTTGGAAGAATTTCACGCTGAAGGGAAGTTGTTGGAAGCTCAACGCATTGAGCAGCGTGTGAATTTTGATTTGGAGATGATGGAAGCCACAGGCTCCTGCGCTGGTATTGAGAATTATTCGCGGTATTTGACAGGTCGAGCGCCGGGATCCCCACCACCGACCATGTTTGAGTATTTACCAGACGATGCATTGTTGATTATTGACGAGAGTCACGTATCAGTGCCCCAAATTGGCGGCATGTACAAGGGTGACAGATCACGCAAACAAACCCTGTCAGAGTATGGCTTCCGTTTGCCTTCATGTGCTGATAACCGACCGTTAAAATTCGAAGAGTGGAACGCAATGCGTCCACAAACCGTTTATGTGTCAGCCACCCCAAGCAATTGGGAGATGGAGCAAACCAGCGGCGTGTTCATCGAACAGGTTATTCGTCCCACTGGCTTGACTGACCCTGACATTGAAATTCGCCCGACCGAAAACCAAATTGATGACTTGATTGCCGAGTGTCAGGACGTGGTTGAACGTGGGTTCAGAATACTGGTGACAACCTTGACCAAACGTATGGCCGAGGATTTGACTGACTATTTGAATGAAGCGGGTCTGAAAGTTAGGTATATTCATTCGGATGTAGAAACCTTGGAACGCATCGAGATCATTAAGGATCTGCGCCTTGGTGTGTATGACGTGCTGGTGGGAATCAACTTGTTGCGTGAAGGTTTGGACATTCCTGAATGCGCACTGGTTGCCATTCTTGATGCAGATAAAGAAGGGTACTTGCGCTCTGAAACCTCACTCATCCAAACAATCGGCCGTGCTGCGCGTAACGTAGAGGGTAAAGTTATCCTTTACGCTGACCGTGAAACCAAGTCTATGAAAGCGGCAATGGCGGAAACAGAGCGTCGTCGTGCCCGCCAAGAAGAATACAACGAAGCCCATGGCATAACGCCTGAAACGGTCAAAAAAGACATCGCGGTCATCATGGAATCTGTCTACGAAAAAGACAGGGTTACCGTTGGTACTGGCGACGAAGAAATGGGGCAGTTGGTCGGTAAAGACCTGAAAACCACCTTGGCAGATCTTCAGACGCGTATGCTTGATGCTGCGTCAAATCTTGAATTTGAAGAAGCCGGACGTCTTCGGGATGAAATCAAACGCCTTGAAGCTGCTGATTTAGCACTTGGTGGCGCAGGGTCTAGCTTAGGTGAAGAGCCGGAACCCAAGAAGCAACGCGGCAAACGTGTTGGCAAAAACGAACAACGCCGAACCAAAGAAGCGGCTTATAACCCACTTGAAAAAGTTGTTGGTCCGGTTAAACGGAAGCGTTGAGTGAATGAGTAAGATTATTTTGAAATACACACGTCATTTGTGGATCGTTTTCGCAAGTTGTTTCTCCCTTCCTCTAATTTCGTATGTTATCTTTTTTAAAGCTTTCGCGATAAGTTCAGTATCCATGTCACCTGCGTTTATTGAAGGCGAAGGCCTAATAGTACCACGCTTCAATATGTTGGATGTGCAGCGAGATATTCGCCGTGGGGACATTGTGTTGTATAAGTCAGGAGATTTATCGAATATTGTGTTTGTCACACGTGTTATTGGATTACCAGGTGACAATGTTCAAGTGGTGGCCGGTAGGGTCTTTTTGAATGGTGAAGTTATAACTTCAGATGAAAAAGTTCCGTTGAAAAAAGACGACTTGAGTCAGCAAATGAGCTCGCGTGGAATAGAGAAATATTTTGAAATATTGCCAAGTGGAAAATCTTACCCGGTGCTAGATGCACTTGAAAGCCAAGCCGACAATACTCAGATATTTGAAGTACCAACGGGAAGCTATTTTGTGCTTGGCGACAATCGAGACTTTTCAAATGATAGCCGTTTTAAAGGTTTTGTAGCTGAGCAGAATATTATTCATAAAGTTGTTTATAGAACCTACTCCTTTGACGGGTTTAAGCCACGCTTTAGTCGTTTTTTCAAGTCCGTCGAAGAATTTTAAACTGAAACAAATTTGAATTTATTGACTGACAACCAAATCCGTATGAGCATTAGTGGCTCGAAGCTTTTGTGAATGCTTCAGGAACACTTCCACGTCTTCCGGTTTGTAAGACAATATTTTTCCAATTTCGTGTTCATGCTCAGAATTAATGCCAACGTGTTTCATCTCGATAAGTTCTTTTAAGCGCAGGGCATCATTTGCAAAGCCATCTCTGAACACGATCCAAGTGAAATAGCTAACCCCTTTGTGCTTGAAAGCCAAGAACTGAAGGAGGTTATACCTATCTTCAAGCATGCCGATTAGACCGTCGGGTTCAATTTCATAAAATAATGCGACATTCTTCTCTCCACTGCGCATCAGCGTAAATTCTTTTCCCTCATGCGGACCAATGCCACTTGGTATTTCGTTATTTTCCATTCGTGTATACTCGCTGGTAACGGACGTCATATTTCTGATGATCTATGCATGAGGCCATGAAGGACCTTATGCTGAGCACAACTTATAATTCATAGGACGATCTTATGTCATTTCAAATCCATGCTCTGCCTTATTCGCCGTTTGCTGGCTATTTCACCTTCAACGCACAACAATTGCTCGAGCGGAATGCCCATTTGGAGGTCGTGAAAGAGCATCCAGGAACACCGTGTCGGGTAAGTTTAGCAGATGCTGAAGTCGGCGAGATTGTGTTGCTTGTTAATTATGTACATCAACCAGAATCCTCACCTTACAGTGCATCTCATGCGATTTTCGTACGCAAAGATGCCAAGCAGTACACACCAGCAGTCAACGAAGTGCCGCAAGTTTTATCATCCCGCCTGATCTCGGTTAGGGCTTTTGATGAACAGCATTTTATGGTTGAAGCCGATGTGGTTGAAGGCACAGTTTTGGGTGAAACCA
>JBMYWL010000029.1:0-10258 GCA_049607365.1 Alphaproteobacteria bacterium
GAAACCGAAAGTGTTTTTCAGTCAGGTCAACTGCGTCCGTCGAATAGGCAAAGTCCCCTACTCTTAGCCCCATCGATTGGATCAAACCGTGCGGCTGCAACCAAGACTGGAAATCTAAATCCCCAATTGTAAACTCACCATCAACCAATACCTCTGAGTACAAAGCAGGATACATTGGGTTTGAAGAGGTTTTGCTGAATAAGTAGGGAAACTTCAGATGGAGAGATCGTTCGGTCTCCTGTCCCATATAAACAGGTAAGGGATTTATTTCTTGGTCATATATCATGAAGCGCAAATCATCCAACCCATGTGTGTGATCAGCGTGGTCATGAGTCAAAATAAGCGCATCAATTTTCTTTGGTTTATAATCTAACAATTGTGCCCGAACGTCAGGTCCGGCATCCACCAACACACAGGTAGTTTCAGTCTCAATCATCAGGCTCGCGCGACGGCGTCTATTCTTTGGTTCAGACGGGTCACAAGCACCCCAATGGCCGTTAATCAATGGAACACCCCCAGATGACCCACATCCGAGAATTGTTACTTTAAACTGCGTCATATGGTTTTCGCGCCAATTAGTTATGTCCAACTAATCTTAGCCTTACCGCGAACATTTCACAATCAGCAAGCATGTTTGGAAACCTTAAAATTTGTGAGATTTTCGTCTTGCACATTTGCTGCACAACTAACCCTATTTAGAACCAATTTTATAGATTGCTTGCATTTGGGAAATTGATTTATGCAGGATTTGCAACAATAAGCAATATTTGGCGCAAAAACGTGCTTTTTGGGCGCATTTCTGTATCGATCTAACAGTTTTTGACACTCCAGATTTGGAAAACTCGCGCAAGTCATTCGAGAAACTTGAGCCTATGTTCTGTTCATCAGCAACGCCGGGGCCGCTTCCTCCCCACTAGATCAAAACAAAGTTTTTGGTCATTAGCGAGGGTCAAAGTCCCGACCACCGGCACTCTTTATTTAGGTTAGTATAAAATGTCAGTATTAAATCGTGTTGCCTCTTCAGTTCGTCGCATGAACGAAAACCGTCGCGTAATCAATGAGCTTCGCTCTATGTCAGACCGCGAACTTTCAGACATCGGCCTGTCTCGTGGTGACATCACCCGCGCTGTTCGCGGATAATCACAACTTATTCAGTTCTGATTAAGCTTTAATCGTTTAATCAAACACACAGAATTAAGGTTAGGGTTCGTAACTTTGGTTATCAATCCTAACTTTTCACTATTCCTCCCTAACTTGGGCTCCTTCTTCGGATGGGGCCTATTTTTTTGTCTTTAATCCCTCTTCGATCATTGCCCAATCTTTAAGTAGCTTGACATCAGGTTCCAATATCATGGGAGGTTCGGGGATGTCTTTTGTCCACACAAATACTGCAAAGAACGGTTCGTCATAAACACGTGTAGCGTGAACTTCCATTGGTGCGTTCCAAATTAGGCTATTAGCAGGATAATCTGCCCAAGGTTCTTGGGTACCGAAACGCCAACCGGAACGATCTGAAAGTGTGAGATACAACTCAGGTGCCATGTGGTTATGATCTCTGTAAAGAACCTTCGGCGCTAAATAGAACAAACCGAACATCACATCATTGGTTTTGTAGGCCACACCATTTGGACCAACCAATTGACAATGAAGGTTGTTGCCAACGTAATTTCCTAAATTGTCTGTGCTTTTGTAATAAACCCCCTCGTCAACGCGCCAACATAGATCATCTTTGGCAGTTAGAATGTCGCGCTTAAGCGGTGACAATTCAGAGTCATTGATACTCAAAATGGCATGCTGTAAACCCACTTTGTGATCTGGTATTTGAGCATCTTCAAGTTCCAATTTTGATGGATTCAATTCCAACCCATCAATCCGTGCCAAACAATCATTTAGTTCTAATCGTAACTGCGGATAAGCTTTAGCCCGAGTTTCCAATGAACGCCTTATGGCTTCTATAAGTGTAAATACGCGGTTCTGACGTTTTGTTGCCATGTAGGAACCTCACAAAAAAGGGTATATGAAAATGATCCATATACCCTCTTTATCTTTCGAGATTTCATAGCTCTAGCTTGTTTAAGCCACTAAGAAGTCGTTTCGGCTTGGTTTTACACCTTACCCCTGTGCGGACAGATCAAAATTCTCACCCGGGAAGTATTTGGCCAAGCGTACGTCAGCCGCACGTGCGTGGCCTTCCATACCCTCAAGCCGAGAGATGCGAGCAGTTGCTTCAGCAGTAGACTTTGAGCCTTCACGTGTTGCACGCTGCCAAGTCACGATCTTCATGAACTTGTGCACTGACAATCCACCGGTGTAGCTTGCAGCACCAGAGGTTGGCAGAACGTGGTTTGTGCCTGTGGCTTTGTCACCGTAAGAAACAGTTGTTTCTTCGCCCAAGAACAACGAGCCGTAACACGTCAAACGATCCAACCACCAATCAAGGTCTTCAGCTTGAACAGTCAAGTGTTCAGGCGCGTATTCGTCTGAACAAGCCGCCATGACTTCGCGGTCAGAGCAAAGGATAACCTCTGCATAGTCACGCCAAGCGGCAAACGCATTGTCACGATTTGTTTCCGGTAAGTCTTCGATAAGGCCCGGGACCAAATCCATCACTTTCTCAGCAAGTGCTTTGTCGTCTGTTACCAACCAAACTGGGGAGTTATAACCATGCTCTGCTTGAGACACGAGGTCAGTTGCAACGATGTGTGCATCCGCAGTTGCATCAGCCAAAATCAAGCTGTCAGTAGGACCAGCGAACATGTCGATGCCAACACGACCGAACAAGATACGCTTTGCTTCAGCCACGAACTGGTTACCAGGACCCACAAGAATGTTGGCTTTTGGCAAACCAAACAAGCCAAATGCCATTGCTGCAACGCCCTGAACACCGCCCATAGCCATGATTTTGTCAGCGCCACAAATGTGTGCGGCATAAACGATTGCGGGGTTCACACCAATTTCTGGGCGTGGAGGTGAACAAGCCACGATGTGGCTACATCCAGCAACTTTCGCAGTTGTCACGGTCATAATCGCACTGGCTATGTGGCTGTAACGGCCACCAGGAACGTAACAACCAGCTGCACTGATCGGTACAACCTTTTGACCAGCGATCATGCCTGGCTGAATTTCAACTTCAACGTCAGTTAGGGTCCCCTTTTGCGCCTCAGCAAAACGACGTACGTTATCGTGAGCAAAACGGATGTCGGCTTTTAACTTCTCTGGCATCAACGCGCTTGCTGCTTCGATGTCCTCAGCCGTCAGTATAACATTACCGTCGTATTTGTCGAACTTGGCAGCATATTCCAAAGCTTTGGCGTCACCACCAGCTTCAATGTCGTTCAAGATGTTCGTGACAATTTCCTGAACTTCAGAAGCGTCGGAGCTGGAAGTCAAATCAGCTTTTTTAAGATATGTACGTGTCATTAGTTTAAGTGCTCTTACTTATAAATTTCTGGAAGGAAGGTCGTCGAAATGGCTGGGATATAAGCAATCAACAGCACAACAACGAACATACAGAGGACAAATGGAATTGCTCTTGCCGCAATCTTGAGTATCGATTCACCCGTTATGCCGGACACCACAAACAAGTTCAATCCAAGCGGTGGCGTAATAAAGCCAACACCTAGAGCTGTAATCATCATGATGCAAAATTGAATTTCATTCATACCGATGTTATCAGCCAAAGGCTTAAGGATCGGTGCCATAATCACGATGTTGGGCGTGGTTTCCATTACGCAACCGGCGGCAATCAAAATGCCAATCATCAACAGGATCAACAACGCAGGATCTTCAGTTAATGAAGTCACTGAGGCCACGAAGCCCTGTGGTACACCCATGATTGCAAGTGCCTCAGCGAGAGGTGCTGAGAAGGCGATAATAGGTAAGATGACACCGTTAACCTTCGCCGAGCTAACTAACATCGAAGGGAAGTCTGACAGCTTAAGTGTTCCAAGAATGAAACCCATTCCGATGGTTACAACGACAGCAGTCGCACCAGCTTCAGTTGGGGTTAGTTTACCCGAAAAGATGCCGTAAAAGATGATGCCAGGCACAATAAACGCGTACCAACCAGATTTCAAAGACCTGCCCAAATTTGCCAACCACTCACGGAAGGTCAAAACGCCCCCTACTTCATAGGCATAAATTCGGTTCATGATCAGGTTTGTAACCAGAATAGCGACAAGGATCGCCACGCCCGGAATTACTGCAGCCAAGAACAGAGTTGAGGCTGAAATTCCAAGAACAAGGCCAATAATAATGTATGCAATGGACGGCGGGATAAGAATGCCAGTACAAGCTCCAGCAGCAACAAGTGCGCAAGCGTAAGGACGCGGATATCCGCTTTCAACCAAGCGATCAATCGTCATACGACCAACAGCAGCAGCACCAGCAGCGTCTGAACCTGAAATAGCAGCAAACATACCGCAAACAAGCACCGTCGCAGAACCAAAACCACCTTTAGCAAAACAGGTTAAAGCTTCAGCGACGTTCAAGAACTTTCGTGATAAACCCGTTCGGACCAACACGTCACCTGTGAGAATGAACAGCGGCACCGCCGTCAAAGCAAAGGCATCTATACCCGTAAACAGGCTTTCGCCGACCAAACTAAGCGGTAAATCACCTGACATAACCAGCATTAGAATTGCTGACGCGCCAATGGCTGCCCACACAGGAACTGCTAAAGCGATTAGACCAATAAAAACGAGTACGGGTAAATAAAAATCCCAACCTAGCTCAACGGCATGGCTCATTGTGTTCCAAAGCATACTAAAACTCCTTAATCAAACAGCTTGTCGCCTTCATAAACGGGTGTTCCGTTTTTGAAGGAGATAACATCGCGGTAAAGGGATTGACAAAGGCGCCAAATAATCAGGGTGAAACCAAGCGGTACGGCCATTAAGAACCAAACTTTGGAAATACGCAGGCCGTCTGTCACGGAACCAAATTTTGCAGAAACAAGTACTGTTTCAAATGACCAAAAAAGTGCGATGATTGCGACTGCAAACATGACGAGGTCACCAAAGATATACAAAAGGGTTTTAATGCGTGGGGAAAGGTAGTGCATCACTACGTCAATACGTATATGAGCCCTTTCTTTTACGGCTGCCGAGGCACCCACCCAAGCAAGGTAGATAAATGAATAGCGAACGATCTCTTCACCCCAAATGGATGAGAAAGCGAAAACCTCTCGCCGAAGAACTTCAACTGCCATGGTAACCACAAGCATTACATAAAACAGCAATAACAACCACCTTTCGGCGTTCTTATCCAAATGGCGCAAGATGCCCATCGTTCTTCCTCATATTTGGACCGAACAAAGACGACCGATGAAATTACGTCTTTGTTCGGTATTTATTTTTTTGGGAGAGTTGCAGACGCCAATAAGCTCGGCGTCTGCCTTTCATGTAGTTAGGCGTCGTGAACGTAGTACTTGCCCTGAGTGCCAGCAGCTTCTTCAAGCTTAGCAAATGCATCCATAGAACCTGCAAGGTCCTTCTTGAATCCATCCCACTCAGAACGCTGATAACCGCCAGCGGCTTTCCACTCAGCCAACTGATCGTCACTAAGGCTATGGAACTGAACACCTGCTTTAACAAGCTCAGCCTGTGCATATGCACGCGCTGAAGGAACCTTTGAAAGGTTTTGGTGTCTTGTCATTTCAGAACCCCAAAGGATACCTTCCTGAACATCTGTCGGCATAGAGTTGAACCACTCAAGGTTACATGAGTAAACTTGGCTATCTGGAACAGCCTGCGTGAATGTCACATGGCTCAGAATGTCCTTGAAACCAAACACGAACAATGCGCCAACTGATGGGTCCAACGCATCCGCAACACCTTGTTTAATCGCAGAAGGAGTTTCACCCCAGGCAACTGGTGTCGGGTTTGCACCAACCATACGGTAGTACTGCTGAAGCATTTTAGAACCAGGTACACGGAACTTAACACCAGATAGATCAGATGGGCTAAGCACGGCACCAGCGCCACCCTTACGAACAGCGACAACACGTGGGTCGATGTTTACGTACAATAGCGGCTTGAAGCCATTTGCCTCAACCTTTGGCTCAACGTTAGCTTTCCAATAATCAGAACCAACAAGGTTTGTGAAACGCTGATTTGAGCCACACAAGTACGGCATATTGATCAAGTCAATTGCTGGAGCAAACGGTGCAAAATTAGACAAAGAGTGCTGTGCAGCTTGGATTGTGCCACCCTGAACTTTTTGCACAAGCGCACCGCCCGCGCCCAACTGACCACCTGGCGCAAGCTTAACATAAACTTTACCGTTGGTTGCGTTCTGGATGTTCTCTTTTAAGTCCAACTGCATAATTGGATAGCTGCGTGACGCACCAAGGATGTAAGCCGTTGCGATTGTCATAACGTGATCAGCAGCTTTTTCGCGACTACGCTCTTCTTTAGCAGTTTGTGCAGTCGCTTCAGGTGACCACAAAACGCCAGCGGAACCAGCTACAACAGCTGCCGTGAAAGCACCCGCTGCTGACAATTTCATGAAGTTACGGCGTTCAATTGACTTTAATTCTTTTGACTTATTTTCCATTTGATTTCCTCCTAATGGATAGTTTTCATGCCAAGCGGCACTTAATTACGTTCAGCTTCTATTTCTTTTCGTGCGGTTTCTTTCTTGAGAATTCCAACAACAAAAAGCAGCGAGGCTAAAAACAGAACCAGCATTTCACCCACATCACCTAAAAATGCAGCTCCAGCAAAAGCGCCTAAGGCCACATTTGTGAAGTAAATCACGAACACAACGACTGATGCGAAAAGAAACATAGGCTTTGATCCTAAAAAATAGTGGCTCTTAAGTATGGTGTAAGCGCTTACATTACAAAATGCAAGCGCTTACATTTATTTGACTGCAGAGTTAGATAAACTATGGTGGCAAAAGTTTTAGGAGCGCACAAAATTTGAAACCCCACGGTAACCCAACGTTAGAAGATGTTGCTAAATTGGCCGGCGTATCCACTGCCACCGTGTCAAGGTGCATCAACCTACCTGACCGGGTTGTGGAGAAAACTCACAAGAAAGTTTCTGACGCAATCGAGAAGCTTGGGTATACACCTAACTTTGGCGCGCGTGTCTTAGCTGCCAATAGAACCTTCACAATCGGCACCGTTATTCCGACTATGGAAAACGCCATTTTTGCACGTGGTATACAAGCATTTCAGGAAGAACTTCACCAACAAAGGTACACCTTGCTGGTTTCAAGCTCCCTTTACAGCCCAGAAGTTGAAAAAGAGCAAATAAGGAACCTGGTCGCCCGAGGTGCTGAAGGAATCCTGTTAATCGGGCATGAGCGAGACCAATCAGTTTATGACTATCTAAGAATGCAAAACGTGCCAGTGCTAATTGCTTGGTCATTCTCAAGGAATAGTCCGGTTCAGTCTGTTGGCTTCGACAACCATACTTCCATGTCCCTACTGGCTCAAAAGGTGATTGAGCGAGGGCACCGACAAATCGGCATGATTTCAGGTATAATCAAAGGCAACGACCGTGCTTTGCAGAGGTTAAACGGAATAAAGCACAGTATGAGCAAACATGCCCTGGACCCGGCTGAACTGACTGTGATTGAATCGCCTTATGTGATTGAAAGCGCCGCCAAAGCTTTCGAAGAATTGATGAAACTGCCGAAACCACCAAGTGTGGTAATGTGTGGAAACGACGTACTGGCGGTTGGTGCAATCAAAAAAGCCCAAGAAATGGGAGTCCGAATTCCTGAAGATGTTTCAATAACCGGCTTCGATGACATCGAGTTGGCCAGTCTCGTAACACCGCAGCTTGCCACGGTTCATGTGCCCCACCGTGAAATGGGACGCAAAGCAGCCGTTGAGCTGGTTAAACTGGTCGAAAACCGTAGCACAGGTCGCTCAATAGAGCTTTCGACCGTAATTCATTTAAGAAAATCACTTGCCTAAGCCGATGTGCTATTTAGCGCCTTCATAGGCACCATGAAAACTTAAGCGCTTTAAATAACTTCATCCGTGCGATCGTCGCTTTCGCCATAGCGTTTTAGTGTCGCTGGCTTCGTACCTTTGTATACACGGGCTACGTTTTCAGCGATTTTTGCATTTTCGCGCTCAAATAAGCAATCACCGTTCAGGTCGGATGCTACAATAAACGGGCCCATTCGGTTACACTTAAGCACCCACATGGCTTGAGCGATACCTAGCTCATCGTTCCAATGAACCGCTTCGACGTTCTCAACACCACGCCCCAACAAAGCGCCTGTACCATAACCAACAGTCGACAAATACACCGCACCATTAGGCACAAAATACTCTTTGTAGTCCTTTGACGTCATGCCGCCCTTACCGACGATCAGCTTAGCACCCGTCTTGTCCATCCACTCTGGCAACCACTTTGCAAAACGGAATGAAGCCGTGGCTGTAACCGCACCCATGTCAAATGAACCATCAGGGTTGATGCGTGCTGCTGGCGAGCAATGAAAGTTGGCAGCAGACTGAGATGGTAATTCCATCGGGATGTTAGCTTTTTCTTCCAGCGCTCGCATGTATACGCCTTCGCGGGCCGTGTACATGAGCCCATCGAGGTAAACCACATCACCAAGTCTTAAGTCAGCGATTGCTTCAGCCGTTGGTGTTGTAGACAAACGAACTTCGCGCACTTTTTTTGTCGTGTTAGAACTCATCACTTAGTTTCCCCATTCCAACCAACTGTTTCCCGTCGCTGGTAAGGCGTGAACCAATCTGGGTCGGTTCTGTATTCAACACGCCCGTCTCCATGAATTCGCGCAACGGCCCTCCTTGAGGATAAGCAGAATGCATGGACAGACATGGGCATGCCGCCAGTGTGACAGTAGCCAACTTCAATGTTACAATCGATCACCATGTGCTTGCCAACAAAACCCATTGCGCCCATGCCGATGGAGTTTCCGAGCTCTTTGAACTCGTCTTCCATATCTGCAATTTTGGGGTCAGAGTTCTTGCTTCCAACAACTCGCAATGTCGAGGCACGCTTGCCAAGGTTCATACAAACGTCTTTCGAGCCGCCCAAACCAATGCCGATAATTGCCGGCTGACACGCCAGACCGCGTTTGCCAAATGCCATGAGGCTATCGAGGTAAAACCGCTTAATGCCTTGAACGCCATCTGACGGGAACAGCATGCGATAATCAGAGCCAAAAAGACCGCCTTTATGAACGGTTATAAGGTCGATCCAATCGCCCTCTGGTTCAAATCCGTACTCAATTTCAGGCGCACCGATACCAACGTTGTTATTATGGTCCGTTCGCCACAAGGGATGCACACGGTTTGGCCGTAGTGGCACACCATTCGTCGCTGTGGCTGTTGCTTGACGTAAAGCCGTTTCCAGAGCGAACATGCCGCCTTCAACACTTGCTTCATTGCCCATTTTAATGAACCAGCGTGGTACGCCAGTGTCACCACACATGGCGCGACCATCTTCCTTAGCAGCGTCGTAGTTTTCGAGCATGGCTTTCAGAACGAAGGATGAAAGATCACCATCTTCCGTTTCAGCAGCATCCTTCAACCCATTGTGATAGTCCGAAGGAATTTCAATTGCCGCCTTATGCATCAAGCTTTCAGCGGTTTCTTTGATTAGGTCGATAGATATCATGAGAGTCTAACTCGACCAATATAACCCAAAGTCGTTTGTTTTTCCTGTCGGTTATCCAGAAGGAACAGATTGAAGGGCTTAGTGGGACTAAGGTCAAAATCTGTGACGCAGTGGGAGCCACAGGAAGACAAACCCTTTCGGGCGCAGTAGATTTTGCTTTGTTCCATCATAAAATTTCGTTCCATAGTAGATTATGCTACCTTTATTTTATTTGATCCAATCCAAAATCTACTAGCGCGACTTGGATTCTATTGGTCGAGCTAGACTCTAGGCAGCTACCAAAGTTTCAGGTGCATCGTCAGGCAGAATAGTTTCGCCAGGTCGCACGATAGTAAATTCAACAGGTTTTTGGGTCACTTCAACTTGCCCTGACTTTAACTCAGCAACGGTGTATTCACTTTGCACCATTGCCCCTGGTTCGGGGAAATCTTCACGAAAATGCGCGCCACGTGAATTCTCTCGTACCAAACCAGCCTTAGCGATGACTTCTGATACATCGCACAACGAGCGCAAGTTCAACCAATCATGCCAGGTCAAATTAAAGGCCAGATTATCGCTCGCGACACCAACGTCCATAAGTGCCTCAGAAACTTTGGAAATACCTTCAAGTCCCCGCTTCATGCCTGATTCAGTGCGCATGACGCCAA
>JBMYWL010000029.1:10268-12122 GCA_049607365.1 Alphaproteobacteria bacterium
TCCCACATTAAATCTTGTAGTTGTTTACGCAGCGGCAAAACAAGCTCAGGCTTCTTTGATAATGGGTAAATCGCACGTTCAACTTCAGCTGACAGAACAGCTTCATCAGGATCACGCAAAGTTGGCATAGACTTGATATCTGTGCCCATGGTGTCGCCCGCGATACCACCATAGACGGTTGAGTTGGCAACGCCATTCCCGCCTAGTCGGTTAGAACCATGGGCTCCGCCAGCGTCTTCACCTGCGACGTAGAGACCCTCCAAAGCGGTGCGCGTATCAACATCGACAACCACACCGCCCATGAAGTAGTGCGCCGTCGGAACGACCTCGACTTTGCCAGCGGCAAGGTCAAATCCACTATCAGCGCAGCGATTGACCATGCCCTTAAATTTCTTGCGCACATTTTCAGGACCTAAGTGGGACATGGAAATGAACACGCCCTCTTGCTCAGGGTTATTGTTCTTACGCATTTCCGCATAGATGCCCCGGCTCACCACGTCTCGCGTGGCCCGTTCGCCCTTGCCGTCATAGTCAAACATAAAACGCTGGCCAGAGTGGCTAATCAGCTGACCGCCAGCACCGCGAAGCCCCTCCTCCAGCACTGTTCCCGTCATGCGCGTGTGCTCGCCTGCCAACAGGCCTGTGGGGTGAAACTGCACCATTTCCATATCACGCAGGCTTAATCCGGCACGTAAAGCCATGGCCAAACCATCCATGGTTTTATCGCCAGATGGTGTGTGATATTTATACATGGTTGGGCCGCCGCCCGTGCTCATAAGAACTGTTTTGGCGCGAACAAAGCGAAATTTTCCGGTTCGCATGTCGATCATCAATACGCCAGATATGGCTGTCCCATCTTTCGTTGGTATCAACCCAACGGCACGGTGTTCTTGTAATTTCTCAACACCGCTAGCTAAAACCTTTTCCATCAAGCGGTTGATAATTTCGATGCCCGTTAAATCACCTTTGTGAACCGTGCGATCGGCTGTTTGTCCCGCAAAAGCTTTTTGGTGCAGAGATCCATCTGCGTTACGGTCAAAGAAGCAACCAACTTCGTTTTCCAGTTCGCGGATACGCACAACAGCTTGCTCGCACAAACGCCAAGCCATATCTTGGTTGGGCAACCATTTGCCGCCGTTAATCGTATCCATGAAATGGCGCTCAACCGTGTCTCCGCCGCCAAGCGCAACGTTGTAACCACCTTGTACCATGCGCGTACAACCGCACTTGCCTATCAACCCCTTAACAGCGATAGTAATCTTAGTGCCTTCAGGTGCTGTTTGTTTAGCGTGAAGTGCAGCGAACAAACCGGCACCACCAGTACCCAAAATCAGAATATCGGTGTCGTAACGTTCAACACCAGAAACAAACCCAGAAATACCCATGTCAAATTGCCTTCAGTAAAAACAGAGTTGCCACGAGAAACGATAAGGCAATTGCACAAGCTGCCAGCGTTTTTTGTGGTGGCGTCCACGGCAACCACTCCATTGCCATCAGCCGCAGCCCGCCAAACATGTGGACCGCTAACAAAAACACCAATCCAAATTCAGCAACTTTGACGAGGCCAAGTTCAGTGAAAGCAAGAAAGCCGTCAAGCTTTGCTGGGTTGGTTAAGGCAAGTGACAAAACCCAAAAATGGAGCGGTAGGAACAAGGCCAAACATACGCCCGAAACGCGGTGGATAAGGTAGGCAAGCCAAAGTGGATGCGCGCGGGAGATCATATCTTTTGACTGTCTCATGCACCAAGACCTGCAAACGTCACAGCCCAAACAGCACGAGAACCTAATACCAGTAGCACAATACCAATCAGCCACATCAACGTCGTCAAAGCCTTGCCTTTAACCCAACACCAT
>JBMYWL010000030.1:0-12084 GCA_049607365.1 Alphaproteobacteria bacterium
GTTATTGGCCGCCCCGCAGGTGATTATTTCACCACCGTCAGATGCTTTAATCACCAAATTGCTAGCCAAGCATTTTTCCGACCGTCAAGTAATGGTTGAGGCAGGTGTTGTTTCATACATATCTGCGCGCATCGAACGGAGCCATCAAGCGGTTCATGATGTTGTGTCGTTGATTGATACGCAGGCTTTAAGAGCTAAGAAAAAGGTATCTTTGCCATTGGTGCGCAAAGTGTTGGGCAACACGGCACCCAACCCAGATTAGAAGTTTTTAATCTTTGTTGTGAATTTCAAGCGCGCCTTTGTTCACACCCAAACTTAGACTGCCGTTTAGAAGCTGCTGTGCTTCACGACCAAAAATTTCGTAGCGCCAACCCTTTAGAATGATTGAATTTTCATCCCCGCGAATGAACTGATCAATATCAGCGGATGTTGCCACAAGTTTGCTTGCTACCTTGTTTTCATCGCATCTGGCTTTCAACAAAACTTTCAGCAAATCAACGACAAAATTCGACGTGTTATCGTTCTTCGGACGTTTCGGCAATGACATGGGGTTGGTGTCAGCGCTTGCCAAGCCTGCTTCCACAACCTCCAAAATTTTGGTGCCCAAAGACCCTTTTGCATTGTTTTCACCAAGACCGCGGATGCGTGCAAGCTCACCTTTCGTGCGGGGTTGGGTAGCCGCAATTTCATTAATGGCTTCGTCACGAATAATGTGGTTTCGAATTCTGTCGCGGCGCTGTGCTTCAGTTTCTCGCCAAGCGGCCAAATGGGTCAGTACACCCAAGAACTTTGGCTTGTCCACGCGCGGTTTCAGCCGTTTCCATGCATTTTCAGGCTCAATGACATAGGTCTCTGGCTTGTTTAAGTCCGCCATCAACTCTTCAATCCAGCTTTCGCGGCCCTTCTCACGGGCTTCTTGAAGTAGGGTCTCGTAAATAAGTCGAAGGTGCGTGACATCTGCGATTGCATACGTCAGCTGGGCGTTTGTCAGCGGGCGCTTGGACCAATCTGTGTAGCGGTTGCTTTTGTCGATGCTTTGTTTGGCGATGCGTTGGACCAAGCTTTCGTAGCCAACTTGTTCGCCATGACCGGAAATCATTGCCATGACTTGGGTGTCGGCAAGTGGGGCAGGTAATTTGCCCATCAGCTTCAGGAAAATTTCCAAATCTTGCTTCGCAGCGTGAAAAACCTTGGTGATCTTCGGGTTAGACATCAACTCAAACAAGGGGCTTAGGTCCAAGTCCTTGGCGAGGGGATCAACGGCGTACGCGTTGTGAGTTCCCCCCAGTTGAACCAAGCACAGGATTGGCCAATAGGTTCGCTCGCGAACGAACTCTGTATCGACAGTTACAAATGTCTCTTTTGACATTTCGTTACAGACGCTGACCAAGTCTGCGTTGTTAAGGATAAGCTGTGGATTTTTCATTTAAGAACACCTTTTTGCACCAACCGAACGCCAAGGACAGCGAGTGCAAAACCGAACAGTGAATAAGGAGAGAAGGTTTCGCCGAACAAAGGCCAAGCGATCAAGGCCGTTGATACGGGCACCAAAAACAATAAGCTCATGACGCCGGTTGCTGCACCGCGCTTTATGAGTAGCTGAAGCAGTGTGACCGCACCGATAGACAAAGCGAAGACCAACAAACCGAGGCCAGCAAAAAAGCGTGGCGTCCATTCGATTGTCATGTCTTCAAAACCAAGTGCGACGAAGAAACAAAAAAATGAAGCGGCGATAAATTGAATGACGGAAGCTGTGACCCAATTAAAGCTGGTCATAAACCGTTTTTGATATGCAGCGGCTATGGCAAGCGCGACCGCACCCAGAAAATTGGCGATGAAGCCGCTGAAAGACCCAAATCCCAAATCCAAGCGGATTGTCACCACCATAAACACGCCGAGCATGCCGATGAAAATGCCAGCCCAACCCATGGGCGAAAGGCGCTCTCGAATTAGTACAAAGGCTGCGATTGCAGTGAAAAGTGGGGGGAGTGCACCAATCAATGCCGAGGTCGCAGCATCAATTCCGCTGTCCATGCCCATAAAAGCGCCGCCCAAGTACAAGGCTTGCAGCAAAACACCAACAATCGCAGTGTGAAAAACCTGCTCGTGCGTCGATGGCCACGGGGATTTAAGAATAAAGGCAAGGCCAGTCATGATGATGGCAACAATCGCAAACCGCAGGGCCAGCACAGTCCAAGGGCTTGAATGGGGCAACACGAGTTTTGCGCCAATATAGCCGTTACTCCACAAAAAGATGAACAGTCCGGGAATAAGGATGAGTGCAAAGAGCGGTTTTTGCAGGAATGCAAAGCTTGTTTGTTGTTTCTCGGTTGGCATTTTATCTCTATGCCGCGCATAAGGGGGCAACACAAGCATAAGTCTTGAGGGGCAGGTTAATTTTGACCCGTTCCCGCTAATGATAAACCGCCTGAAACGGAATAGATACACATGACGTCAACTGACACCCTACACCAATATCGCAGTCATACATGTGGCGCTTTAACAGCTGCCAATGTCGGTAACACCGTTCGTCTTTCTGGTTGGGTCAATCGCAAGCGCGACCACGGCGGTTTGCTTTTTATCGACTTGAGAGATTTCGCTGGCATCACACAGATCGTTCTGGATCAGGATTCCAAGTTTTTTGAAGCGGCGGATAATGCGCGTGTCGAATCTGTTTTGTGTATCACGGGTGAGGTTCTTAAACGCTCTGATGAGACCATCAACTCGAAAATTCCAACTGGCGAAATCGAAATCGGTGTTCGTGACTTGGAAGTGCTTTCAAGCGCAGATGTATTGCCGCTGCAAATTGCGGGTGATGAAGTTGCAGGCGAAGACATTCGTTTGAAATACCGTTACTTGGACCTTCGTCGTGAAAAGATGAAAAACAACATTTTGCTTCGCTCTAAGGTAATTTCTTACCTGCGCAACAAAATGACTGAGCAGGGCTTTCACGAGTTCCAAACACCTATTTTGACCGCAAGCTCACCTGAAGGTGCGCGTGACTTTTTGGTGCCATCACGTCTGCACCCGGGTCAGTTCTACGCACTTCCACAAGCACCACAGCAGTTCAAGCAGTTGTTGATGATGGCGGGTTTTGACCGTTATTTCCAGATAGCGCCTTGTTTCCGTGATGAAGATAGCCGTGCCGATCGTGCGCCGGGCGAATTCTATCAGCTCGATTTCGAGATGAGCTTTGTGACACAGGAAGACGTGTTTGACGCGATTGAGCCTGTGCTTCACGGCTTGTTCACCGAGTTTGCAAATGGTCGTTCGGTAACACCGATGGCCTTCCCGCAAATTCCATACAAAGAGTCGATGGAAAAATACGGTAACGACAAGCCTGACCTTCGCGTTCCAATCGAAATGGGTGACGTGACAGACCATTTCCGTGGTTCTGGCTTTAAGATTTTCGCTGGCATGATCGAAAAAGATCCAAAAGTTAAAGTTTGGGCTATTCCTGCAAAAACCGGTGGAAGCCGTGCTTTCTGTGACCGTATGAACTCTTGGGCACAAAGCAAGGGTCAGCCGGGTCTTGGTTACATTTTCTTCCGTAATGAAGAAGGTGCGACTGTTGGTGCTGGACCACTTGCCAAGAACATCGGTCAAGATCGCGCCAACGCAATTAAGGATCAGTTCGGTCTTGGCGAAGGCGACGCGGTCTTCTTCGTAGCGGGCATACCATCGGCCTTCCGTTCGTTCGCCGCTGAAGCACGTGTGCAGGTTGGTAACGAGCTTGGCTTGACCGAGAAAGACGCCTTTAAATTCTGCTGGATCGTTGATTTCGCCATGTACGAATTGGACGAGAAAACTGGTAAGATTGACTTTAGTCACAACCCGTTTTCTATGCCAAAAGGTGGTATGGACGGCTTGTTGAACACAGACCCGCTAGAGCTGACAGCGTATCAGTATGACATCGTTTGTAACGGTGTGGAGCTTTGTTCAGGTGCTATTCGTAACCACTTGCCAGAGGTTATGTACAAGGCGTTTGAAATCGCTGGTTACGGCCCAGAGGTTGTGGAAGAAAAGTTTGGCGGCATGCTGAACGCTATGAAGTTTGGCGCGCCTCCACACGGTGGTGCTGCTCCTGGTGTTGACCGCATGGTAATGTTGTTGGCTGATGAGCCAAACATTCGTGAAGTTGTGGCTTTCCCGATGAACCAGCAAGCTCAAGATTTAATGATGGGTGCGCCGGGCGACGTTATGAACGAGCAGCTTGAAGAGTTAAACATTCAAGTCGTTATGCCACCGGAAATGACTGAAGCTTAAGAGACTAGAACCAAGATAAAAACGACTCCCAGTAGGACAAAGGTTTCTCTTTTGCCTTCTGGGTTGTCTTTTGGGTGTTTTTCTTGGTCTTGCGCGTTTGGTTTGGTTTAGCTGGTTGTTTAGGAGCCGCTTGTCGAGGTTTTTGTGCCTGTTGTGTTTGCGGTTTTACACCAAATTGACGCAGGTTTTGAATTCTGTCACCGACATTGATTGATAACTCCTCTGCCAATCCGCCCCTAAGCTCCAGCACTGCTTTCGCAGGTAGGCGTGATGGAATTGGACTTTCGTCCAGCGGTTTGGCGTTCGGGTGAACATGGACGATGACACCCTGCGAATTGATGAAGATTATATCAAGCGGAATAAGGGTGTTACGCATCCAGAACGAGCGCATGCCGTCTTTTGGAAACATGAACAACATGCCTTGGTCATCTGGCAAGTGTTTGCGAAACATCAGACCTTGAGCTTGATGGGGCTGGTCTAAAGCCAGCTCAACCACGAAACTGTGGGTTTCAAAGGGGGTTACAACCTCCATTCCACCCAAAGGAAAATCCAATAAGTCTCTATCTGGCTGAATGGATGATTGTGCTGGTGGTTCTGGTACGGGGTCCTGTGAAACTGCTTCGGTTGCGTTAAAAGCAAAAACCAAAGACATGAACAGGGCGCTCAACCACATTTTATTCGATAATCTGGACATGCCTTTATATAAGGGGCAAATTCGTCTGCTAGCAAGTGTTTGGGCTAATTTTATCGACCTTATGTCGGACAGGTCCTTGCACCGTTGCGTCCATGCCTATACCTTGTTCAATGTAAGTTATTGGTACAGTTATTCCGAGTTTGGGTAAGAATGAGCATAAAGACAATATTGGTGCATTTGGCTGATCATGATGATCAGGTTGAGAAACGTTTGGAAGTTGCTTACCGAATGGCGCAAATTTTTGGTGCGCACATCACCGCTATTTTCATTCCAACACCTCAAGTTAGACGTGGCATTGGTCGTGGTGCCTCCAGCTCATATGTAAAAGAGCTCGCCGACGCGGCGTTGGCAAAAGGCAATGTCTTGCAAGAGCTGTTTGAACGCAAGTGTAGCGAAGCAAATTTATCGCATCGATTTGTTGTTGAATCTGGTGATGACTACGACATTCTGGCAACGCATGCACGTGCGGCAGATTTGTTGGTAGTTAGTCAGCCACAAGGCGAATCATTTGAAGACAAATTCAGACATATGTTACCTGAAGAGTTGGTGATTATGTCGGGTGTGCCTGTGATGATGATACCCAGAGAATGGGAAGTGTCAGAGTCCAGACGCCATGTCATGATCGCTTGGAAATCTAATAGAGAGTCTGTTCGTGCCGTTCGCGACAGTTTAGATTTTTTGAAGCAAGCTTATAAGGTGACGATTGTCACTGTGGGCAGCGCAGAAGAAACTGGTCGTCTACCGGCAGAACAATTGCAAACCTACTTAGCGCGTCACGATGTTAAGGCTGACATTAGACGTGACTTTGAAGACCGAGCTGATGTTGGTCATGTCTTGCGCAGTCAAGCCAAAGACATGGGCGCTGACATGATTGTTATGGGCGCGTTTGGCAAGAAAAAATGGTTTAAGCGCGTGTTTGGTACAACCACTTCTTCCATGACACGGAATGCGGAAATTCCGGTTGTTTTCAGCCATTAGAGCGAAATGAAATGAACGACATTCCAACTGTTGATCCTGTACTAAGACAGGACTTTCTAAATGGCATGAGCAATGTGGCGGCAACCGTGAACGTTGTCACATCTGACGGACCTGCTGGTCGTGCGGGTGTTACCGTTTCCGCCATGTCTTCTGTTTCAGCAGATACAGCAAAACCGACCTTGCTTGTGTGCGTACATCACCAAAGCCCGTCAGCGCAAAAAATAATACAAAACGGTGTGTTTTGTGTAAATGTCCTGCGCGATGACCAATCTTATATCTCTGATACTTTTGCCGGACGCTTTAAAACCGAAGACGGGGACAAATTTTCCTGTGCGCAGTGGACAAGTCAACAAACGGGGGCACCGCGTGTCATCGACCCATTGGTGGCGTTTGATTGTAAAATCATAAGCTCGGAACGCGTTGGTACACACCACATTTTAATTGGTGAAGTTCAGGAGGTGTTTTCAGCGTCACGCGGATTACCCCTAATTTTTGCAAAACGTGCCTATAGGTCCGCCGCACCAATTGATGCGGCCAAAAGCATTGACGAGGGCGCGGCTAGGGCAGGGGAAACCCTAAAACTGGGTTGTTTCTATTCCTTTGGGCCTTACTTAATGCCGGGTTTGTTGTTGCATCTGAAAACCACAAGACCTGACATTGAGGTTAAATTTGTCGAAGGAGACCAGCGGGCTATTGTTGCTGGTCTAACTTCTGGTGAGACCGAGCTTGCGCTTGTGTATGACATCGGGCTCGACGATCAACTTGAAACAGAGGTGCTGACGGAGCTTACACCGTATGTTCTGTTGCCAGAGAAACATCACTTGGCTGAGAAGTCGGAAATCACCGTCGCAGAGTTGGTTGATGAACCGCTTATATTGTTGGATACGCCACCAAGTCGGGATTATTTTTTGTCAGTGTTTGAAGCTGAGAACCTGACACCGCGCATAAAACACACCTCGGTAATGTTGGAAATGGTGCGTGGACTTGTGGGGCACGGGCATGGGTATTCCCTTTTGGTGACACGTCCGGCGCACCCCACCACATACGACGGTCGAAACCTGATTACGCGTAAGTTGGTGACAGACATTCCACCAAGCCGCGTGGTTTTGGCCCAGCGCAAAGGCAACGTACGCTCAAAAGCTGCTGTGGCCTTTGCTGAGGCTTGTCGCCAGCACATTGGCGTTTAAAGCTAGCTTTCAGGGCTTTCGATTAAGATTGCCCTGAAGTCGTTCACGTTTGTAAGCGTCGGGCCAGTTGTGACCAGTGCATCAAGCTGTTCGAAAAAGCCAAAGGCGTCGTTATTGTCCAAATAATTTTGCGGGTTTAAACCAAGCGCGCGTGCTTGGTTTAACGTCTCAGGTCCAATCACCGCACCGGCGTTGGTTTCCACACCATCAATGCCGTCGGTGTCACAGGCTATGGCGCTGATACGTCTTGAAACATCAAAAGCTTCAATGGCTATAAGGAATGCCAGCAAAAATTCTGCATTTCGACCACCTCGACCCGTGCCTTTGACCGTAACAGTGGTTTCACCACCTGATAGAAGAACAAGCGGGGTGGGGAATGGTTGCTGATGGCTCAGGATTTGACGACATATGCCTGCGAAGGTTTTTGCAACTTCTTTGGCTTCACCTTCAATCGCATCACCCATTATTTCTACACCGTATCCGCGCTGCTTAAAATATTCAGCTGCGGCTGTAAGGGCTGATTGAGGTGTTGCCAGCATGTGAACTGGGCCAGCTTCAAACGGAGGGGCTAAGTTGTTTTTGATAAGCTCGGTGACTTCAGGGCCAACAGAAATATCATATCGTTCCAAAATTGACAGGGCTTCTGTGGCGCGTTCTTCCGGTGTT
This sequence comes from Alphaproteobacteria bacterium, assembly GCA_049607365.1. GTDB lineage: Bacteria > Pseudomonadota > Alphaproteobacteria > UBA7985 > JBMYWL01 > JBMYWL01. Next base: position 7,792 of record JBMYWL010000030.1, read on the forward strand.
TCGGTCCAGTTGACAGTTGGGCCCGACCCTATGGTTTGTGGTGCATCGCCCGGGACATCTGATATTAGATAAGTCACCATATCAGCTGGGTGGGCTGCAGCGGCCAACCGACCACCCTTAATCGCCGAAAGACTTTGCCGGACAAGGTTCATCTGGTCAATTGGTGCGCCAACACGAAGCAAATGTTTGTTTATTTCCTGCTTGGTTTCAAATGCCAAGCCATCCGCGGGGTAGGTTAAAAGTGCGGACGCACCACCTGAAATCAGAAAAACAACCAAATCATCTTCTGTGGCACATTTCGCCATTTTTAAAATCAGCTTGGTGGTGTTTTGCCCAGCTTCATCTGGAACAGGGTGAGATGCTTCAACGACTTTTATGTGCGTTGTGGGTGCCGTGTGATCGTAGCGTGTTACAACAAGTCCCGTCAGGGCTGAAGAGGGATGCTGGGTGAACCAAGCCCGCTCGAATGCTGCGGCCATGCTCGCCGCTGCTTTGCCGGCACCCAACACAATTACTTTGCCTTTCGGCGGGGCAGGCAATTCAACAAAGCGACCTTCCGGCTTTGCTGCTGTCACTGCAGCTGCAAAACCGTTGATAAGAAGGTCGCGTTTATTCATTTAAGAGCGTAACAACTCGTTGATAGATGTCTTAGAGCGTGTACGCTCGTCAACACGTTTGATGATAACAGCCGCTGATAAGCTTGGGCCAGGCTCGCCGTTTGGTAGGTTCTTACCGGGAATAGCGCCTGGTACAACAACGGAGTATGCTGGAACACGGCCCATGAAAATCTCACCCGTCGCACGGTCGATGATTTTTGTTGAAGCGCCGATGAACACACCCATGGAAAGCACAGCACCTTCTTCGACAATGACACCTTCAACAACTTCAGAACGTGCACCGATGAAGCAATTGTCTTCAATAATAACAGGTCCAGCTTGCAAAGGCTCTAAAACACCGCCGATGCCCGCACCACCAGAAAGGTGAACGTTCTTGCCGATTTGCGCGCAAGAACCAACAGTCGCCCAAGTGTCAACCATGGTGCCGCTGTCAACATAAGCGCCCAAGTTTACGAACGAAGGCATCAACACAACGCCAGGGGCAATGTAAGCTGAACGGCGAACTGTACAGTTTGGTACAGCGCGGAAACCGGCCGCGGTGAATTCTTCGGCACCCCAGCCATCAAATTTGCTTGGCACCTTGTCCCACCAGCTTGCGTTGCCAGGGCCGTTACCGATAACCGTCATTTCATTCAGCGAAAATGACAGTAGCACGGCCTTTTTTGCCCACTGGTTAACTTTCCAGCCATCGTCTGTTTTTTCGGCAACACGCAGTTTACCTTGATCCATAAGGTTCAAAGTTTCATCAACCGCTTCGCGAACCTCACCAGTTGTACTGCTGTTGATCTGGTCACGTCCGTCAAATGCTGTGTTTATCAGGTTCTCTAGGTCTTGATACGCCATGGGTTAGGTTCTCTTTATCGTGTGGTTTTGCTTTAGGTAATTTGGACCACGGCTAATGGCTTATGTCTAGCTTGATTCCGAACTGCTTGTCTGATCTTCCGTCAGTAAATTGGGTGTATTCACCAGTGAGTGCCAAGTCAAATGTCCGGTCTAAGCCGATCTTTTTTCCAAGTTCAGATTTGTAAAAGCTCACGTCCGCCCCGATTGACCTGTGTGACAGGGACTTTGCTCGCGGGTTGGACGTGTGTGCGGCGTGCCTGACATACCCTTCAATTGCCCAGTCTTTGTTTCTGTAAGCAACACGGGGTTCAGCTGTCAGAAGTAGGGATTTATCACTGAAATAATCAACACCGACACGGTTGCTAATGGTCCAGTTTTCACTGCTTTGCCATTTGTGGGTAGCAAAAAGTTGGGTTTGAAAGCGTGCGGTATCAAAATCTTTTTTGAAATTCCAGCGGAGTAGGGGTTCAATGAAAAAACTGTGTTTTGGGTTTAGCCTGTATTCGGCCTGTAAACTTGTTTGAAGCCAGCCATCATGTTTTTTTGTGAACAGTTTTGTGTCTTCATTTTCTGTAACTGCATAGCGTCCGTTTGTCAGGCTTCGCACGAACCAAGATTTATCCACATAGACATCCCAGTCTAATTGTGCATTCAGGTTTAACGATCCGCGTGTGTTACCGTAAGCTGAAAGTTTAAGGTTTGTGTTGGCTTTTTCAAAAGGACTTTGGAAGCTAAGATTCGCTTCGGCGTATAATCGGCTTTGCCGACCTGCTTTGCCAAATCTAACTGCTCGGTATGATCGACCAGCGTCAAACTCTATGTAAGTCGAAATGCTCAAATTGGACGAAGGCGGCAAAAAACCAATGCCTTTTAACGTCAAATGTCCTTCACCAATTGTGCGAATTCCGAACCCTTTGTTTGAGTTTCCCCCACGGTAAGAGGGCTTTAGTTTATAAATTTCACCGCGCAATTCGCCGTTAAACTCAATTGCTTGGAAGTCTACAGCTGTTTTTGCAGCTGAATATACACCAAAATCTTTTGAAGCCAAGAATCCGCCAGTTTCAAACTCAACCTCGATCATAGGGTTCAGGCGACGTTTTAAGGCCAAAAACCCAATGCCCTTTCGGTCGTAGCTGGAGGTGTACCGTGGTTTGCTTTGACCAATGGAGAAGTTTTCAAGCCTTAGACCTGCAAATACTTGGTTTTCACCCCAATAATTCAGGGGAAAAGTTGTGCCAACAAACGACTGTGTGTCGTATTCGGGCTTTGGCTCGTCAGTGAAGTTGAAGCTATCTTCGCGTGTCAGATTTATTGCATTAATTTCAAAATCACGAGTGGCCAAAAATGAAAATTTGGGCGCTGCGAACACTACTTTCGCGCTGACTGGATGGCTTAGAGTGGTTAGCAAAACCAAACTCGTCAGAAATAAAATATGAGTGGTGATTCGCCGCAAATGCATTTTGCGAATTTGGTGGTATTTTCACATCAGGTCGAGGTGTTTTTTGCGTTTAGCGCTTAAGTGACTCCAGATTTTTCGCTTTTTGCGAAGGTGTTACCAAATTACAACATATGGTGCCAAAACGTAACCAAGGTCACAGAATGTGCGGTCTATTCACCTGCTGTGGAATTCGGCTAACAATACAGTTTCGGGAACAAGTAAGGGTGTGTCGCATATTAACTTGACTGAATTAGACGGAAAGACCTACTTAAAGTCTCACTTAGGTTCTTGGGTCGCAACCCGACTTTCAAGAATTCAGTTTCAACCCCATGTGTTGAGGCTGATAGGGAACACGGTTAGGCGTACCCATCAGGGACCAAATCCGTGGCTGCCCCCGCAACTGTAGCTAGCTTATACTTTAAGCTGGAAGCCAGATACCTGCCAAGGTGACACACATTTTCTTGATGCTTCAAGAAACCTTAAAAACCTTGGTTATCGGCGGGATAACCCCAGAGAAGAGATTATCTAATGAAGAATATTTTTGGCATTCGCTCAGTCGTTGCAGCTTTTGCAGCGCTTGTTCCTTCTGTTGCATTCGCACACCATCCACTTGGCGGCGAGGTACCTTCGACCTTGTTCCAAGGTCTTATTTCGGGCCTAGCTCACCCAGTCATTGGTTTTGACCACTTAGCGTTCATCATCGCCGTTGGCTTGGTTACAGCTTTCGCATCAAAACAGTTCATGGGTCGTTTTATGGGTCCACTTGGCTTTTTGGGCGGCATGTTTGCTGGTTGTTTGTTGACACTAACCGGCTTGCAAATCGGTTTCGTTGAATATGTCATCATGCTGTCAGTTGTTGGCATGGGTTCGTTCGCTATGTTCGGTCGCACACTTGGATCAACCGCAGCGGTTGTTGCGTTGGCGGCGATTGGCCTGTTCCACGGTTACGCATACGGCGGCGCTGTTATCGGTGCTGAAGCTTCACCAATCCTAACCTACTTGCTTGGACTATTGTTTGTTCAGGGCATGATCATTTTCGCAACACAAGAAATCGTACGCGCGTTTGCTGGTTTTGACGCCGCTAACGCTGTTTGGGTTCGCGTTTCTGGTGGTGTGGTTGCTGGTATTGGTGCAGCAATCGTGTTGGAAACAGCTGAAAGCCTAATCTTTTAAGGTTTAGCTTTCACCTATTTTGGGTTTAGTCCAGAATCCAGTGGAAGTTAGCAAGTAAGCGCTTTCTTTCATCTGGGTTCTGGATCTAGTCCAGAACAGGATATGACGACATTCAATCAATCCCGACCAACATGCGGGAGAAGCTTTCAGCTTCAAAAGGCCGTAGATCATCGGCGCCTTCGCCAACTCCAATTGCGTGAATCGGCAAGCCAAATTGATCCG
>JBMYWL010000031.1:0-11991 GCA_049607365.1 Alphaproteobacteria bacterium
GTCCAACCCCTGCTTTTCCAAATCTGCCGCAAATTTCGCAGCCAGATGTTTTTTAAAGAAACCCCTGTAAGCTAAACAACCAACAATTGGGTAGCACCAAGTTTTTGACTTCGTACTAAGGCTTGGTGTTGCAAGCACGGTGTAGACGGCGGAATCCCGACCCAAATCGGCGTAACGACTGTATTGGTTTTTCACCTTAAGACTTAGGTTTTGCTTCGCGAATTGGCGAATTTCTTTTGTCAGGGCCAGTTTCTGGCGTAATTTTTCAGGTGTTGACGGGCTCGCGATCAATCGATCAACAGGCTTAGCCTTGGCCAACAACGAAATTTGCCCACTTGCCGCCTGTCCGGCATATTCAACCGACGCACAACCGGACAACGCCAAAAGTGAAACAAAGGTCAGTGCAAAAAATCGCGTCTTATGCATTCGGTTTTCTGTCCATCCAATAGCCGTTCTTGCCCTTAACACCCTCAAAGTACTCATCCAAAAGAGCGCTTAATTCTTCCCAGCTTATGTCGCTGTCAATCATGTGCCCAACTTGAAGCTCTCGTTTGGCAAAGTCTAATCTGGTGATCATGATCGGTACACCTGCGCTTTTGGCAATACGGTGAAAACCCGACTTAACAGACTTTTTGTTCGAACGCGTACCTTCAGGCGTAATCACTAATACAAGCTCGTCACTTTCTTCATATCGTGTGACCATTTGCTCAGTTATGTCAGCTGCTGCGGTACGATCAATTGGAACACCACCCAAATGCAACAAGATCGGTTTAAAACCTGGGACAAATGCGCTCTTTTTAATCATGAAGGAAAACTTCACACCCAGCGCGTATTGAATAAACATGCCGATCACAAAGTCCCAATTTGATGTGTGGGGACCAACAATAGCGACCAACTTTCGCATCGGCGGTAAGCTGCCGATAATTTTGAAACCAAATGCTTTCAAAACCAGTTTACTGAAATTACGGGTAATAACATTGCCACGTAAAGGCAGCTTTGGGCTTGGTGTGTTTTTGTCGATGTGCGGCCAATCAGACATGGTCATGTTCGGTACTTACCTGTTCTGGTTTGTTGGATTAGTTCGTTGGATTAGTTGGTTTGCATAATTTTTAGAATTTGGTCAGCAGCTTTGGAAAGTGCTTTCTTCGCGGTCAACTGTATCGCCAATGACGGAAGCGTGCCAGTTTCAAAATCAGAAAACTGAATATCTGTTGCCGACAAAGCCGCGACTTCGCCATATCTGCTTGCCTCCACTTCGACTGCAACCATGTATCTTTGCTCTGTGTTTTGGGACCCCACTAATTCATCAATTTTCACATCAATAATTCGGGCCTTAACGTCAATAAATGTACGTTCCGGCGCGTTCTTATCGTTGGATACACGCAGCTTTAGGGAACGGCCGAACTTTTGCATTAATGCTGAAGATAATGAATGCTGTATTGACCCGTCGTAAGCAACCGGTTGAACGTTAATCAACTCAAGCACATTGGTTGGAACCGAAAATTCCCTTGCCGAAACAATCGGTTGCACCACAGCTTGCACGACGGTTTTCTGACTGGCTTTAATACTGGCGATTGACGCTTTAGCTTCTTCTGCAAAACGACCAGCCGGAAAGCGTTGCAAATAAAAACTGAAGTCAGACATTTCTCCGCTGCCCTTACTGTCTTGCCAAATCGCCAATTCTGAGTTTGCGAAGGGCTCTATGCTCGATCCTTTCACATACAAATCTCGACCGCCACCCCATTTGACACGATACCAATCTTCTTTTCGCACGCGACCTGTCACAACGATCTTTTCATCTTGTTTTACGTTGGCAATTACGCGTGTTTTAACCCATGGCAGTCGACGCAATCTGGCTTCCCGTGTTGTCACATATTCTTCTTCCATGACATCAAGATAAAAGCCCATTTCGCGGATAAGTTCGCGGCGGTTTCCACTGGCTGGTTCATCGCTAAGGCTAGGTGCAATAGTCGCTGAGCTTTGCGGCACTTCATCTGCTGAAAGCAGTAAGCCTTTAATATCAACAGGTGTAATCGCCGTTGTGACATCTTCCACGCCAAGGTCCACATCAGGGAACTTGCTTTTCATCAAAGCCTTAACCGCGTCGTAGCGATTGTAACCCTTTGGAAACGCAGTCAAATAGGCCTGATACCCATCATTGCTGGGGTTGTCTTGAATTGACCGCCACACTGCATAGTCAGACCGTGGATCAGGCGTTGCTGCCTTTCCGTAAATATAGCCATATTTGGTTTTTCGGTCTTTGCGTTCCTTAAGCCTTACCTGCAGCCATCTGGTGCCAACCACTGCCCCACGCACCTCAACCACATCTCCGTCACTGTACAACCCGAGCCATTCGCCATCTGGTTCTGGTTGGTGGCGCACCGAGACATTTCCAGAAATGTTGAATTTGGATAGTACGGGTTTTATGGCAATTCGATCTTTCGAAAATTCAGTATTTATAGCATCAAACTTCTGTTTCTCTGCGATCAACTGCTTGGACAACTCCCTATATTCCAAGGTTGCGTCCCGCATTTCTTTTCGTTTAGCCGGGTCAATCCGGTTCAACTTGTGCAGCTTTTCAAGGGCAATGCCGCCAAAACGGGAATTGGCATAGTCCTTTAAGAACAGCTCAATTTCTTCGCCGATGTTTGAATCTCGAACTTCACGCCACTTAAGTTCTGCTTCAACATTCAAATCAGAGCTTAATGGAACAACCAAAGGCGCGCCAGCCAAGTACACAGACTGGGAAAGGCTGCCGTATACCGCAGGACCAAACACGCTGGCTTTACTGGTCTCACTGGTCTCACTGGTCTTACTGGTCTTACTGGTCTTACTGGCTTCGTCAGCTGATTGATCCAAGCGCGCAGAAACTTCAGCCACAGTACTGGAAAACGCAGAACTTAGGTTGACACCCTTACGACCTATTTCATCGCTTAACACATCAGTAAATTTAGACACCACCCCTGTTTCGCTCGGGTTAACTTTTCCGGCTGAGCTGGCGGAAATTGTTATCAAACGCCCTTCACCACCGCCAAGATTATACGCAGACAAGTCAGCAATTGTTGAGCCCAAATAATCAACCGCATTTTTATCAACAAGCTTGGCCAATTTATCAGCAAATGGAGACTTCCATCCGCCTTCCACAATCAACACGTTTTGAGAGGCTGAGACGCTGAAACGCTGCATCAAAGCTTCCAAACTCACCATGGAAAGTTGTGCAAGGTTTACTGACGTCGGCACCTCACCCACAGGTGTCAGGTAGGTTTTGTCATCAAGTGACACCTGATACCCCGAGTAATAAATCAAAGCCACATCCGCCAAGCGCGCAGCCTTAATGAAGTTGGTCAGCTCGTTTTTCAGGTCACGGCGGTCAAGGTTGTTCTGTCTTTTTACCTCAAAACCCAAATTTAGAAGCGTTTTCTCCATCAACCGACCATCATTCTGTGGGGTGTTCAGCGTCCCGAATTCACCATAATCGTAATTGGCCACGATCAAGGCTTTGCGGGTTTCTGCCTGCGCCATGTGTGCGGGTGTTGAAAGGCCAAAGGCTGCCAAAATTAAAATGACAGCCTTGGTGATTAGAAAACGCATTTGGACTTGAAGGCCCTTTCTAGATTTAGTCTATTTTCCAGAGCTATTTTTTTGGCTTACCCGGATAAGCCTGTTGCTGACCCAGAATGTAAGGCATGGACCAACCAGTTAGCTTTGCCAAGTTGATCGCCTCGTTCATTTGTCTAGATTTCAGGTTCGCTTTATAGGATTCTGCAGCTGGGCAATTCATCTCACCCAAATACGGCTGCTGCATGACGTAGCGACCCTGAAAATTCTGCCTGTCATCTGTCACCCTAAATTCCAGATCATTCGGGAACGTTTGTTCGTTGTAGCGAATGTGCAATCTGGTGATGAACGCGTTGACTGATTGCGGTGGCATCCTTGGTGGAACAGGCATAATTTTTGGCTTAACCAAAGGTATTTGGACACCACCTGTGTTGTCTGATGAACCCCGTGTTTCTGGTTTGGGTGTCTTTGGTTTGGGTGCCAACCAATCAAGCCCAAGCTCAATCAAATCCTTATGACTTGGTGGGTTGGCGGCACATGGGTCACACCAAGACATGTCCCAAGCGTATTCCGTGAACATGACAGGTGCAGGTGTTTGCTGAACCTCTTTCGCGAACATGTCTTTGTAAAAACGGCCAAACTGGTTTTCAACAAACGGCGGAATGTTGGTGTCAGAGGGAATGTTAACGGTCGGGTAGTTCGCCCCAACAACCTTGCCTTTGCGTGTAATGGCAAACACGAACAGCTCTTGATCACCACGTGCGTTTACCGTGCCTAGGCGTATAGGCAGCATAAGTTTTTTACTTTTCATGCGAATTTGCAGCGGAGACAAAAACCCACCTGACTCTGGTTTTTGGCGTGCCAAATTTACTTTCGCCACAAAAAACTTCATGCCGTTTGCAATGTAGTCTTTCAGTACAGATTTGGCTTTTTCCGGTGTTTTGTATCCCTCTTGGTTTAACCAGGTCAGAAGGCCATTTGACTGCTTGGCTGACAAAATCAAAATGTCATATTCGCCAACTTCGTATTCAGCTTCAATCGTCACGCCAAGATTTTCAGCGTTTTTTTGCACCATATCCATCGCCGCCATCGGGGCTGCCATAGTTCTGAACATTGGTTCTGGCGAACACGGGTCCCTGTCAAAATACTCAACCACGCGCGGCGCTGTATAGGCATCCAAATGCTCTATCAAGCTTGAGCGCGTGACACGAATGTCATCTTCAGCTGGAACGTTGGGAACCGGAATGACCATGGCAAACTCGCTCGCTTCACCCGCATAATCATTGGCCATGGTAATGGTGGTTGATGTACCGTCCCTGACCAACACCACCTTTGATGCATCGTTAAACAAGCCCGTGTCAGCTTTGCCGACGTAAAAGCCGCAGAACGCACTTGCTGAGCCAAAGGGCAACCCAAGTGTCAGGGCGCAAAGGCCGCCAATAAATAAGGATCTAATCATGTGATGCATCTCCAGTTTTGATTTCAATTTTCTTTGACGCAGATGTTTTCTCAACATCAGTTGATGAGGAAAAACTTGGTAGGCTCATCTTTTTCAGGAAACCTTCGGTGCTGACCTGCCCCATGAACCACTGGGCCAAGTTTAGCACTGTAAAGGCCAACCACAAAGCCCACAACAACATGCACAAGCGGAACACCCACAATGGCGCTGTAATCAACTGCACAACCGGCGTTTCACCCTGCCACCTGTCAATGAACCAGCTGAGACCATAGGACCAAGAGCCATAGCCAGCAACCTTCATGTCCGGTGAGCTCAACAGCCCCTGAACAATCGCGTAAACAAAGGTGATGACGGTGACAAGCGCCCAAAACCCGATGAACAACTGTCTGGCATTAAACAAATACGCGTTCTTAATTCGTCCGTTCAGGTTCGGCAAAAACGCAATCGCCACAAGGAACACAACCACCGCTATTGAAGCTGGAAAAGCGGCTTGGCTTAGTCCAGCCAACAACAAGAACCAACCAACACTGCGCAGTGGCACCGGTGCGAAATTTGCCAGCAGTATCGACAAAATAAGCGCTATCGGCAAATAAGCCCAAATCAATATGGCTGGACCAACAGAAGCAATGCTTTGGTCAGACTTAAGCGAAGCCCAAAGAAGCCAACGGTCCCGTGGAACCTCAACCGAAATTTTGTTGTTAACCGACAGGGTTCCAAGGTCATAAGCAGATGTGCGGCCAACCAAACCATAAAATGTGTTTTTCAATCCACCGTCAATGTCCCAACTGACGGAAATTTGGTGCGTGCCGGGGCCAAAACTTAAAACAGCGACTTTACCAATCGGCTTCTTTTTACCACTGCTCTGGTCTTCCAGCACCAAGGGTTGTTGGCGACCGTCGATGATGACGGTCGGGTCTGTCGCACCATAAGGAAGACTGAACAACTTGCGCCCACCCAAGCTTGAGGTCAGCTGAATGTTGGTGGTGACCTTGTTCAGGTTATGGCCAATTTTGTAAACCACGGAATGGTTATCAATGTTTTGCAGCGGGCCCTCTGCTGCAACAGGCTGTTCAAACTCCAGCGCCAAAGTTTCACCCGGCCACGGGTAAAAATGTTGGGTTGAAGCGTCACTTTCAAGCCTTAGAGAGTTAAACTGTCCAATGCTGTTGTTCTGTCTCCCAGATAGGCTCCCAGACAGGCTCGCAGATAAATTCGAATTTGTGTTTGGTAACCCTTTGGATTTCAAATGCCACAAGCTGGTGTTCGAAACAGACCATATTTCGGCTATGTTTTCCGAAATTGCCAACCCGACGGAAGCACCGCTTTGGTCAAGACCTAAGCCTGCGTCGATAGCCTTGAGCTCCAGCATTTCACGTGGGTCCAGTTGCGAACTCCACCCCAATTGGTTAACACCAGCTGGGAAATTCAGCTTAACAATCTGGTTTTTAATTTCAACACCGTCGCTTATAACCCGTTCGCCTTTTATCAACGGCACGTTGATGGCCGCAGCACGGTTCGTACCAGCAACCCGAGTGACAGTCGTGTAAAGCTGCCACTTCAGACCAGCACTTAAAGACCGGTGCACCAATGTCGGTGTTGCCAACTGGGCTTCTTCACCTTGGGTCAATTCTTGCGCGCTTGCCGCACGTACAGCCTTTTGTTTTGGTGTTAGGGTTAACAATCGGCGAGATTTATCGTCTTCCCCGCCCGAAACTTCCATGTCATCCACCAAAACAACCCACTTGGGCACCGCAGTCGATGTGGCGATTGACACGGGCTGACGCGCCGAAAACACCCCGGCAAGACTGACTGTACCATTGCCAGCTGGCACCCGCACAAACCGTCCGGCACCGGAAATATTCAAGGTTCTGACTTTTTCGCCCGACAAACCACTTACGGCTATGCTGGACGGCACCCAACCATCAATGCGCGGCAACAAAAACGCTGTGTCTTCTGTCGCGTTGTACGACAAATCAACTTTCAACCTGTTTCCGGTTTGCGTCACAGAAATTTTGTTCATCATCAAACAGTTCTGACCGCACAGCGAGTTAACCCGCAATTTCTTCAACAAATAAGTCCGTAAATCTGACAAGGTTCGCGCATCCGGCACATAAGTCGCTTGTCCTGCATCGCCTGTGACATTTTGTGCGTGAGCGGTTGAACCCATGTTTTGCCCAGCCAAAAGCACGAACGCCAAACCGACGACAGCCAAATTTGTCTTTGTCAACTTTCTTAACAACCCGCCAAATGGCTTTGCGTTTCTGCTTGAAGGCACCTCCACATTTTCATCATCCGTGTGGTTAGTTGGACCCATAAGCGATCCGCCAAATCGGGTGAACTTTAGCGTCACCAAAAGCAGTAATAAGAACAAGCCCAGCACCTTCAAAGATGTCACAACCAAATTCATCGCAGGTGAAAGTGCATAAACCGAGAAACTCTGTGCAGGTGTCACTGGACCTCTCCACGACAGGCGAACACCTGTTGATTTGGACCAATTCGACAGGCCTTCACCCGTCTGGTTGGCTTGACCGAGTTTTTGCTCGTAATAGCTCGCTTTGTTAAAGCTAAGGGTAGAGCTTGAGCTTAAACGCTCTTTTCTTTTGGCTTGTTTGGTTATTATCGGTTGATTTCTGGGCATCTGTTGAATTTGCTCGTTTGCATCCCGATCAGCACCCAGAAAGATCTGACTTTGATCTTCAAATGCCATCTCAGCCAGATTACTTTGTGGCGCAGGTGCCTGTAACCGCACCGGGCTTGCATTGTTAAAACCATCAGTCGGGGCACGCTCAGTGTAAAAACGTTCCATTTGCGGAAAAATCGCTTTTTGTAAATCCGACACAGCAAACATTAAAAAGCCAATCACCAAACCAAACAATAAGGCGCTTTGCGTCAACCTGAACACCCACCGGAACCAAGATTGCTGCTTTAAGAACAGCACAACGATGGCATCAATTGCGACCATTACCAACAAGGTCAAGCCAAAGCCCGGTAAATCGAACTGTACCAAAACCAGTGCGAGCAAACCGACGACACCTGGTACAACACCAACCCAACGTAACAAGGCACCAAACACCAACAACACCAAGAAAATATCGAGCAACGTCCACTGGAAAAACCAGGTTTCAGATGCGGAATCCACGCCCGAGATATAAACTGATTTCCAACCCGGTGGCAGATGTAAGGTGGCGTCCAGATTTGTGACCTTCGTGTCCCAACCGACGGCTGGCACCGCTTTCAAGCCTTTGTTCAACCGTGACTGTGCCGCCAACTGCAAATGCCCACGTTGCACACCAACGCCTAGCGCTTCTGAATCTGCCAATTTTGACACCAACTGTGGACGGCCAGAGATGCTCGCCGCACCAAGTGCCATTTCTTGTTGAGCGTTCAATCGGGAACTGCGGTTAATCTGCCCACTTATCGTGTCGGCAACGGTCCAACCACCACCCTGAAAATCATACCAAAATTGACGGCTTAAGCGTAAAGAGTCTGGCTCTGGGTTTTTGTCACCACGGCTTAGAACCGTGAAATTAAGCGCTTTGGCGTCTTCTGACATTAAATAGGTCGGAAAACTGTGCCACTCGCGCGGTGTGTTTGTGCGACTTGGGTCCAGTGACTTTCCGCCAGATGTTTGCAGCTGTCTTAACCAGGCTGCTGATTGCAGTGACCACAACTCATGCTCTGCAACCAACACCTCTTGCTCAGCCTCATCAACTAAGTCTTCCCCAATCGCTGACACATCAGTCGGGTTCAATTTCACGGCCATGACAGGTTGCTGCTGTGTTGACAACAGGTCAACGTTCCAGCTGCCCGCCCTTACTTTCACCAGCAACGTGCCATCAGTTTCCAAACGAATGTCCAACGGCGAATTCATTTGCACTACTGAAAAATCTGGCAAGGTCACGTTTTTAATCTTCAACTGGCGTGGTGCGCCGCTAACGCTAAGTTTTAAGCGTGTTGTCACCTTGAAAGGGTGACCATCAAGCAAATGGCGAAAAACCTCTAACTCGGCCGCGTTTCTGGTTTCAACTTGGGGTTTGTCGGATATTTTGCTTTCCAGCGCCAAACGACCACTTGCCACATCGACCGCTGTACCATCAAAAAGACCGAAGCCAAAATTTAGCGGGACAGCAACAAAGGCCGGGCGGTCTTTCCAATCAAAAGAGCCTTTTACTTCGTGCTCCCCTGCTTCAAGGTATATTAGCGGCTCGTTTATGTCTGATTTTATAACCGCAACTGTCTCGCCACCGACGGTGACACTTGCTGGCCAAGTCGCCCCACCAGGCAGCGCCAACCAGCCAGCCTTCAATTGTTCGGCGTTAAAAGAAAAATCCAACCCGTCGGCCTTGTCACCACCCCCCGCTGACATAAACACAAGGTCAGAGACCCAACTGCAACGCGTACTGCCCGCAACTTGTGGGCACTGTTCCAAGTTGTCACCCCTAAGCGACCAATCAATCCACGGCTGAAGCGGACTTGGAACCGTCGCGCGGATTTCATCTGACACTTCTATCGGGGTTTCCGCCAAAGCCTGTGCTTGACCCAACGTCATGCCCAATATCAACGCGATGGTCGGCAGAAAGTGACCTATCACATAAGTTTTAACGCTGTTTTTCTGGTTGGCCTTCATGGTCATGTGTCCCTAACAATCAAGAAGCGGTTCACACGTGTGAACAAAAACAAGATATGGATAAAATATCCCCTAAGACTACCACATCATGTGTTTAATTTGTGTCAATCTCTCTGCATATAATTGACAATTATTTGTGGTTTCTTAAGCACAAGACTTGGTTAACTAGGACGAAACCAAATGCATCCTTTTGATGAACCCCAGCTAAATGTCATGCCTGAAGCACAAAACACCAACGGCAAAACCGTTGTGCCTTTGGCGTTCCGGCTGGAAAAACAGGACTTACACACCTTTTACCAAATGGCCATAAAGCGCGGTGCAGGTGCTGGACCATTTCAACAACTTTGCGTTTCCAAATGGGGCATGCTCGGCGTTGCAGTCGCGGTTGTTTTGTCGGTTATCGCCGTTTTGGCTTTCACTAGCAGTTCATTGTTGGCAAATGTCTGGTTCTTATTCTCGCTTGTCTTGTTTGTCTGCCTAATCTGTTTGATGGTTCAATTATCAATAGTTAGCAAAGCGCTACTCCCCAGCGAAAACGGTCTGGTTTTGGGTCGTCGCACTTACGAGATTGAAGAAGACGGTTTGGTTGTTTCCCAAGACGGCACACAACAAGCCTTTATGTGGAGCAGCATCAACGAAGTGGTGGAAGACGACAACAGCGTGTATTTGTTCGTTGACAAAAACATGGCGCACATTTTCCCCAAGGCCGTGTTTGCCTCCAACATTCAAGCACAAGAATTCGCGGCCTTTGCGCGCGAAAAGGTCAACCTGTCACGGATTTAGCGCTGCATAAGCCTCTGGCGTGTCAACATCAACCAACACTCCCGCGTCCTCAACGGGCAACAAATGAAGCTTATCAATGTTCTGTTTTAACAAAGTCCGCGCGCCCTTGTCAGCGGATAAGTTTCGTACTGGGTCAAAAAACGCACGCGACAAAAGAACAGGGTTGCCCCACTGCCCTTCGTGTGTCGGCACAACCGTCTTGGGCTCTTCCAGCGCTTGAAAAACGTGCAACATCTCCGACATCGTTTCTGGCTTTATCATTGGCATATCGCCCAACACCACCAACACACCCGCAAATGTTTCATCAATTGCGTCCAAGGCTGTTCGCAGGCTTGATGCCATTCCGGTTTCATACGTTGCGTTGTGGCAAACCTTGAAATCGGCTGGAACAACTTGTTCTACCAAAGCCCTGTCTCGCCCAGTCACAACCAGTTTTAAGCCGAGGTCCAGCTGATCAACATTGAACAAAACCTGACCTAAAATCGTCAAGCCCTCACCAAATGGCAGCAGCATTTTGTTTGCGCCGCCCATGCGACTTGCTTGTCCGGCGGCTAAAACCGCGACTGCTATCTTGGTTGGTTTAGGCATTGTTGGCGTAGGCAGAAATCATCTCCGCCACAATCGACACTGCAATCTCAGCTGGTGTAACCGCCTTTATATCCAAGCCAACAGGGCCCGATATTTCAGCAATTCTATCAAGGCCAATTCCGGCCTGTAAAAGGCGTTTTTTGCGTTGTTCATGGCTGTTTTTGGACCCTAAAGCGCCTATATAAGCCACCTTATCGGCCTGTTTAAGGGCATAAATCAGCGCTAAATCATCAATTTTCGGGTCATGACTAAGCGTTACCAAGGCTGTTTGAGCATCCAGTTTTAAGCTTTCCAACGCTTCATCTGGCCATTGGTTTATCACCTGAACCGCGCCAAAACGCTGATCGTTAGCAAAGGCAACACGCGGGTCAATCAATATGGTTTCAAGCCCCAATAAACCAGCTTGTGCAACCAACGCTTGCGCCAAATGTACCCCGCCAACAATGATCAAACGTTTGGGCGGCAAGAAAGATTGAAAGAACTGTTTATCGCCTTGCTCAAAGGTCATGGAAACACCTTGGACCAACGTTCGTGCCATAGAGATGCCAGCAGCTTCCTCAGCCAAACAAACGCTTGCTTTACCTGTGTCCAAATTCCGTATCAACGCACATGGTGTTTTTTCAGCGCAATGTTTCAAAACGCCGTCTACAGCGTCAGCTAGGCCCTTCTCAACTAGCTGCAAGAACACATCCAGCACCCCACCGCAAGCCAAACCAACTTCCCACGCCATTTCGTTGGTCACGCCATAGCCCAGAACTTTGGTCGCTGTGCCTTGGGCAATCATTTGCACCGCTTCACCGACAATCGCGGTTTCAACGCATCCACCAGAGACTGAGCCAACCATTTCTCCTGTCGCAGAAACCAGCATGTTGCTACCAGCCGGACGCGGGCTGGAGCCCCAAGTTGCGATCACTGTAACCAGAACACACGCCCTTCCAGCAGCATGCCAATCCACAGTATTTTTAAGAGTTTGAAC
>JBMYWL010000032.1:0-11848 GCA_049607365.1 Alphaproteobacteria bacterium
ACCAGTCATATTTTCTGTTTGCAACAACTCAGGAACAACTGAATATGTTGCGATTTCCGCTTGGAAACAGGCAGAAGTCCGAAACAAGAGAGCTGGCGTTAAAGTATGGGCTCGCAGTTGCTGACAAACCAGACAGCCAAGACATATGCTTTGTACCAGATGGCAATTACGCCAAGCTCGTCGCAAAGTTAAGGCCGGATGCTGCTAAGTCGGGTGATATTGTTGACATGGATGGTAAAGTTGTTGGGCAGCACGAAGGCACAATAAAATACACCATCGGTCAACGTCGCGGCATTGGTGTTGGCGGTACCGCTGAACCTATGTACGTGGTACGTATTGAACCTAAGAAAAATCAAGTTGTTATTGGACCGAAATCGGCGCTTGAAAAACACGTTGTCTATGTGAAAGAGTTAAACTGGCTCCCACAAGGAGCGCAAGAGCAAGACATGAAAGTTCAGGTTAAGTTACGCTCCAACATGTCACCTGTTGAAGCCACATTGAAACGAACAGAAGGTGATCGGGCTGAACTTTGGTTGGATTTGCCAGCTTATGGTATTGCACCTGGTCAAGCTGCAGTTGTCTACAAGGGACAACGGGTTCTGGGTGGTGGCTGGATTGAAGGTGCTGAGCTGGTTCCTAATTGAGCTGGTTGAGCATAAGTTCCAAGGCAACCCTAAGCGATTGTTCGCGGATTTGCTCACGATCTCCACTGAATAAATTATGATGCGCCAGAACTTCAAGCCCGTGAATATCACTTTTACCTATGCCAATATACACAGTGCCGACAGGTTTTTCAGCTGATCCACCAGATGGTCCAGCAACCCCGGTAATGCTACAGTAAAGATCAGCGTCTGTGTTTTCAAACAGGCCTTTCACCATCGCCGTCGCTACTTCAGGGCTAACAGCACCAAAGTTGTCGAGCTTTTCCAGTTCGACATTCAAGCATTGGTTCTTGGCCTCGTTCGAATAGGTGATGAAACCGCGGTCAAACACGCTTGATGAACCAGAAACTGCGGTTATGGCTCCGCCCAGCAGTCCGCCAGTACAGGACTCTGCAACGGCAATTTTGTATCCAGACGCTGCCGCTTGGCTCACCAAGCTTTGAGCAAGATCATGAATTTGCGCGCTAAACATGAAAGCCAACCATTAGCTGATGCAAAATCGCGAAGCTAACCAATGCGTATAGGCCAGCCATCAGGTCATCCAGCATTATACCCCAACCCTCCGGCAGACGTTCAAGCGTACTGACAGGCGGTGGTTTTAATATATCAAAAATACGAAACAGAACAAAAATCACCAAGTAGCAACGCCAATCCAATGGCGCAATACATAGTGCTAAAGCTTGTCCGGCGACTTCGTCGATGACAACTTCTCCTGGGTCCTTTTTACCCGTCGTTCGAACGTAGACATTGGAAGCCCAAATGCCGATTGCGGTTGCAAACAGAATGAAGGATAGAACACCCCATTTTCCAAAGAAATAGGCAACAAGATAGACAACCGGCAGTGTTGCGAGTGAGCCCCAAGTGCCAGGTGCTTTTGGCAACAGGCCCGAACCAAAAAAAGTTGCGATTAGTCTGGCGAGTTTTGTCATACTAAACCTCGGGGATATAAAACCGTCGCAGCTGACAGTGCCGCGATGCCTTCTTCACGGCCGGTGAAACCCAGCTTCTCACTGGTTGTAGCTTTTATAGAAACTTGGGCTGTAGGTATTTGTAAAATTGCGGCGACCATCGTCTGCATTTCCGCGCGATGCGGACCGATTTTGGGTTGTTCGCAAATTAGAGTAAGGTCAACAAACTCTATGTGACCGCCTTTGGCTCGAACCATTTTGGCTGCAGCGATCAAGAACTGGTCCGACTTAGCACCTTTCCACTGCGGATCACTAGGTGGGAAATGTTGGCCGATGTCTCCAGCTGCCAGTGTACCGTAAAGCGCATCTGTGATTGCATGTAAGCCAACATCAGCGTCGGAATGCCCCTTTAGAGGGCGATAATCAAGTTCGACACCACAGAGAATAAGCTTACGATTGGCATTAGCTTCATCTTCGAAAGCATGGACGTCAAATCCTTGAGCGCAACGTGTTTGCCAAGCCGGTAAGTTAGACATGAGTCATTTGCTCTTTTCGGTTTTCAAGTGTGATTAAGTCATTGTGGGACGTGACCTTCATACCATTCTCGTCACCATCCACAAGTTTGACCTTCATGCCAAACGCCATGGCAATTGCGACATCATCGGAATAGCTTTCGTTTGCATATTGATGATGTGCCTTCAGTATGGATTGGAATTCGAAACCCTGCGGGGTTTGCGCACGAACATATGAAGCTCGGTTGACAGCCTGTTTAATGTAACCGCCTTCTGTAAGGTGAAGGCTATCAATCTGAGGGAGGACAGCCAGAGATGCGCCGTCGCTAACAGCAGCAGTTAAAACGTCGTCGTATACTTTTGAGGGCATACAAGGTCTTGCCGCATCGTGGATTAACACATGCGTTGGTTCATGTTTGTTTAGGCTTTTAAGCCCGTTTAGCACTGAAGATTGACGATCGGTCCCGCCGAACACTGGCGGCAACATTTCCACATCTGTTCCACTTGTTGCCTGTTCATATAAATCTATTGCCGATTTGCTTATGACAACTTGGATGAGTAAATTGGGAACGCACTTCCAGCTTTCGATTGATCTTCTCAATAAGCTAATGCCATCGAGTTTCAGGTATTGCTTTGGGACCTTAGCACCCATCCGTGTGCCTGAACCGGCGGCGACAATAAGCAATGCAGGCTTAATTGGCTGATCTTGATGAGTGGGTAGGTTAGTTGACATGATTTGCTTTTAAACTCCAGCTGCGGCAAAGAGAACCAATAAAAGGCATTTGAGTCGGAATAATGCAGGAAAAATTGCAACATTTTAAATCAACATTGGGCACTTACAAGGTTGGGGAGCGAGCGTTTCAGCCTGTGTTACTTGCTCCCTTGTCTGGAATCACGGATCATCCGTTTCGTAAAGTTGTCAGGTTAGCCAGCTCTGAACCCGAATTGCCTTGTTTAACGTTCTCAGAAATGGTCGCTTCAAAAGCTGTAATTGGCAATATGAAAGACAGCCGCAAGCTTGACCTTGGGGACGGCGACCATGACGGCATGGTCGTTCAGCTGGCAGGCACAGACGCCGAAACCTGTGCTGAGGCTGCTGTTATTGTTGAACAGCGTGGCGCAATTGGTATTGATCTGAATTTTGGTTGTCCTGCCCGAAAGGTGGTAAAGAAAGCAGCTGGTTCATCTTTGATGCGAGATGAAAAATTGTGCGGCGAGATTTTCAGGGCCGTTGTAGACAGTGTGTCGGTACCAGTTTCAGTCAAAATGCGGTTGGGTTGGGACCACACCAGTTTGAACGCAGCTACAATTGCAAAAATGGCAGAAGACGCAGGTGCCCATGCTCTGACAGTTCATGGCCGCACTCGCTGCCAATTTT
Source organism: Alphaproteobacteria bacterium (assembly GCA_049607365.1). GTDB lineage: Bacteria > Pseudomonadota > Alphaproteobacteria > UBA7985 > JBMYWL01 > JBMYWL01. Next base: position 3,461 of record JBMYWL010000032.1, read on the forward strand.
ACAACGGAGAGGCAGATTGGGAGTTGATATACGCGGTTAAAGAGGCTGTTTCAATCCCACTCGTGGTTAACGGTGACATTGGTACTTTGTCCGAAACTGAGTGCGCCTTGGTACAATCAGGTGCTGATTTTGCGATGATTGGCCGCAAAGCAGTGGGCCAACCGTGGGCTCTAGGTGAGATTTCACAAGTGTTGCAAGGTAAAAAAGTTACAGGGCGCACATACGATCAAAAAGTAGAATTGATGTATTTGCATCTGAAGTTAGCGGTGGAACGTGATGGCGAATTAACGGGCATTCGCAACATGCGAAAACACTTTTTGGGCTATGCCAAATCTTTGATCAAAGACGAAATTAAGCGAGAGAACTTCTTTCGGAAGATGTTGCAAATAATTAAGGAAGATCAAATGTTTGCCCATCTGGATGATTATTTTGGAGAACATCGCACGACGAATGATTTTGGTTTTTCAGTAGACTTGGCGGCTTAATATTTACACTTATGGAAAGCTCATCAAGAGACCTCATCTTTGAATCACTCCCTTTTCCAGTATTGCTTTTGGATGCAAACTTGCGTGTTCTCGATTTGAATCCTGCGGCTGAACAGTTATTTGACCAGTCTTTAGCAGCTGCTAAACAACGTGATTTGATCACTTGGTTGCATGTAGATTGTGAGTTACTTGCTTTTCTGACTGCTGCCAAAAAGGATGAAGCGTCAAGATTTGAAGCTGGAATTGATATTGAGTTTCTGAGTGGAAAGAAAATAACTGCGGCAGCGCGTTTCGCGCCTTGTGTGCAAACAGGAACAAGCTCAGAAAATTGGGCTTCTGTGCTTTCGTTGTTTCCTGATATCGTTCCAGATCGGATGGTTAACGGGGCGCATCAGCATTCTGGGCTGCCCCTGTCCACGTTGGTCGCCATGCTTGCACATGAAATTAAAAACCCCTTATCGGGTATTCGCGGTGCTGCACAATTGCTGGAAATGTCGGTTGATGAAGATGAAGCCGATCTTCCACGAATGATTACCAGTGAAGTTGATCGGTTGACGACTTTAATTGATGAGATGGAGGGCTTTAGCGATACAAGACCCTTGAACTTGGGTAAGCATAACATCCACTCTATTCTGGATCGATGCAATAAGGTGGCAATTGTCGGTTTCGCTCAAGGAATCCGTTGCATTGAGCAATATGATCCTTCGTTGCCAGAACTGTATTGTGACCAAGATCTGTTGGTTCAAGTATTCCTGAATTTATTAAAAAATGCAGCAGAGGCCCTGAGCAAGAACGGAGCGATCGAGCAGGGGGTTATCACTCTGAGCACCGCTTATCAATCTGGTATAAGATTAGGTTCAAGAAATTCGTCAAAGGTGCCTATGCTCGTTGTCTCAGTTGAAGATAATGGCGAGGGCGTTCCGGAACACATTCGAAAAGAGTTATTCCAACCCAGTATTTCAGGCAAAAAGGCGGCAAGGGATTTGGACTCGCTTTGGCAGCAAAGTACGTCTCTGCACACGGTGGTTGGATAGACTTTACATCAAAAGAAAGACGCACCTGTTTCAGCGTACATTTGCCAATAAGGAAGCATGGTTTATGAGTGCGACCTTATTGATTGCAGATGATGATCTGACAATTCGAACTGTTTTGGGGAAGGCGTTGAGCCGACAAGGATACCGTGTTCGGACTACAGCACATGCAGCAACCCTATGGCACTGGGCCTCTCAGGGCGAAGGCGATCTGATTATTACAGATGTTATGATGCCGGATGGAGACGGGCTGGAACTTGTACCCAGCTTGCAGCGATTGCGTCCAGAAATGAAAATTATTGTTATTTCAGCTCAGAATTCTTTGAGCACTTCGGCCAAAGCAATCGAACTTGGTGTGTTTGGTTACCTACCAAAGCCTTTTGACTTAAAAGAATTAACCAAACTTGTAGGCTTAGCCTTAACCAATAATGATGCAACAGAAGTCGTTTCGGCGCATCAACGTAACAAAAATGACTTTCCCCTGATCGGAAACTCGCCCGCTATCAAGGCTCTTTTCCGAAAAATGGGGAAGTATGCTGCAAATGACGCTCCTATACTCATTACAGGTGGCGCTGGAAGTGGAAAAACGCTCGCAGCAAAAAGCTTGTGCTTAAGCAGGCCCAAAAATGAAATCTTTCTAATTGAAGACCTTGATGAGTTGGATGTTAATAAACAAAAAGCGTTGCTAAAAGAAGTTGATGAGGCCTTAACTATGGGCAAAAAAATCCTCTCGATCGCATCTTCGAATTTGTTTCGAAAAGTGAAATCAGGTGATTTTGATCAGCGACTTTTTGACAGGTTGGCTGTGATGGAACTTGAAATTCCGAACTTAGATCAACGGCAAGAAGATATCACCCTGCTTATAGAACATTTCCAGAATTTGCATGGTTCAACACATGTCTATTCACCAAAAATCATAGCGTATCTTAAAGAACAGAAATGGCCTGGGAATGTGCGTCAGTTGGAAAACTTGGTGCGGCTCTTATCTGTTGACGTTGATCAACAAAGGCTTGAACTGTACCATGTTGAGGCTGGCTTCGAGAGGTACGAAGGAGATCTCAACCATGGTGATGTAGAAGCACGCGATATAAACTCAATCATCAAGGTCTGGGTTGAAAATCAGACAGATAATGCTGAAGATGCCAAAGATTTACACCGAAACTTGGTACAGTTGGTTGAACGGCCTTTAATTGAAAACGTGTTGGCAAAGACCAGGTTCAATCAGATAAAAGCATCTGACATTCTGGGCCTTAACAGAAATACTTTGCGCAAAAAAATTTCAGAACTAAAGATCCTTAAACCGAAATAACTGGCTTTTTGTCTGGAAAATTTGGATTAAGCACATTTTTTGCAGATCCCACGTCAAATTCTAAATGACCAAGATCAAGCAATTCATGACCAATGACGGCAAAGCTAAAGACATAGGCAATTCTTCAAGCAGAGCTAAAGCGTTGTTTGAGCGAATTAAATCAATATCTGGTATCGGTCGCCTTGGAATGCAGCAGATATTGTGGCGCTTGTTGTTTCTGTTTCTTGTTTCAGCTGCGGTTGTCGCTGGCACGGTGACACTAATTGTAATTGCCGGCGGGTTATCACCCAGTAAAGATCTATCGTTTATCATTTTCATGCTGTGGATTGACCTCGCAATTTTGGGCTCGATTGCCATTTTGACCCTGAGCAAGCTTATGTCAGCGTGGTTGAATTTCGGTCGACGAAACAGGTCCAACCTGCTCGCACGCGTAACATTGCTTTTCTCAGTAGTAGCAATTGTACCAACCGTCCTTGTGAGTGTTTTTGCAATCGCCACCTTTAATTTAGGCGTAAAATCTTGGTTTGCACAACCTGTCGCAACCGCAATTCATGAGTCAGAAGCAGTGGCCACAGCCTATCTAAAAGAGCACAAGCAAACATTGGTAATTGCCGCGTTGGAAATTGGTGCTGAGGTAAACAGAAGCAACGCTGGTGTAGAAAAAGACACAAATTCGCTTAGTCAGCTGCTTGATGAGATGTCATTGATTTATGATATAAACGAAGCTGTACTTATGAACTCAAATGGAGACATATTTGCAATTGGTGGACTATCTCCCTTAATTTCGGCATTCAGACCGGATGTAGATGTCACAACATTTGAGCAAGCAAGCTCTGGAACAGTCATATTGATTGATTCGGGTGATCTGCGCTCTGTGGATGCACTGTTGCTACTACACGGGTTTGAAGATGCCTTTCTGTATGTCACGAAATTTGTGGATGAGCAGGTTGTGGAAAGTGTGCAAAGAACAGGTGAAGCCGCAGAAATATACAGCAATTTACAACAAGGAAAAAACCAGTTTCAATATGTCTTCATGCTCATTTTTGCGGTTGTCGGACTACTGCTGTTGTTAGCAGCACTTGGGTTTGGCATGTTGTTCGCAGGCGCTTTGGCTAAGCCAATCGCCAGGTTAACCTCAGCGGCGATCAAACTGGGCGAAGGTGATTTGTCAGTTAGAATTCCGGTCAATGGTGTAGGTGCAACTGGCAAACTGAATACTTTTAAACATGATGACGAAATTGAAAACCTAATCACAACCTTCAATGTCATGGCCCACCAATTGGATAGCCAGAAAACTCAACTTGTTTTAACGAACTCGGAACTGGATGAACGGCGAAAATTCACCGAAGCTGTGCTGTCTGGAGTATCAGCCGGAGTAATTGGCTTAAGTGCAGATGGTATAATCAATTTGCCTAACGCCGCTGCGTCAAGGCTTCTTGATTTAGATTTGGACAAGGCCATCGGACGGAAATTAGTTGATTTGGTGCCGGAATTTAGGACCGTGATTGGCTCTGTTCTGACTGAACTTTCAAACGAGCGTGTGCTCCCTAACTTAATAAAAAGCAAAGAGCTTGATTTGAAAATCAAAGGGGAAGTTAGGACCTTTAGATTGTTCTTTGTGGCGGAGAATGACGAAGGTCAAAATAGCCGATGTATTTTAACCTTTGATGACATTACCGAATTGCAATTAGCTCAAAAAACGGCCGCTTGGTCTGATGTCGCACGCCGTATCGCACATGAGATTAAAAACCCGCTGACGCCCATTCAGTTGTCAGCGGAGAGATTGAAGCGCAGATACTCTAAGCAGATTGAAGATGGTCGTGAGACCTTTGATTTGTGTACAGACACGATCATTCGACAAGTTAGTGACATTGGGAGAATGGTGGATGAATTTGCGAAATTCGCAAGAACGCCATCCCCAATTTTGGCCCGACATGATATTCGTCAAATCTGCGAACAAGCTGTGTTTTTGCAAAACAATTCGGATATGGACGTTGAATTTGTGGCGGTTCTTCCGGAAAACAAGGTTTTCATGGAAATTGACGCAAATCTTATTTCACAATCTGTTTCGAACCTTTTGAAAAACGCCGGAGAGGCGATTGAAAGTAGGCGCGAAATTGATGCAAAATTCCAGAAAAATAAGGTGCAAGGTCTGGTAAGGTTAACATTGATTGACAATGATGAAAATGGAGCTCCTTTGGCTCGTCCAACCATCTATGTACAAGACAATGGATGTGGAATTCCAGATGGTATGAAACAAAAACTTACCGAACCTTACGTCACGACCCGTGCCAAGGGAACGGGTTTAGGCCTCGCCATTGTCAAAAAGATATTCGAAGACCATGGCGGTTCAATCCAGATTGATGAAGCGGTGCCAGAACAGTTACAAAGTGAAGAATATAGTGGGGCGACATTTGCCCTATATTTCTAAGGTGCGAATTTATCGCTATTCCTTTGGGTTTTTCGAAATTGCATAAATATGTATGCGTTATTTGTCACGGCCTGTTGCAGACTTGGCACTAAGTGGTCCCGAATTTGCGTGTTGTTACACGGGATAGAAAGCGACTCAAGGGGAACAAGAGTCGCTCTCTAAATTTGGGAACGGGCATATCAAAATGACTGCAAATATTCTTATTTTAGACGACGAAGTCGACATCAGATTACTGTTGTCGGGTATTTTAGAAGACGAAGGTTTTCAAACGCGAACAGTGGGAACCGACGCTGAATGCTACGCTGCTATTAAGGAGCATGAGCCGGATTTACTGCTTTTAGACATTTGGTTGGAAGGCTCCAACACGGATGGATTGGGTGTATTGGAGCGCATAAAAAAGCGTTATCCAAATTTACAAGTATTGATGATGTCTGGTCATGGTACGGTTGAAACAGCTGTTAAGGCAATTCAAGCGGGTGCGTACGACTTCATTGAAAAACCATTTAAAACAGATCGCTTGTTTTTGTTGGTCAATCGGGCGCTTGAAGCGGCTAGATTAAGACGGGAAAATACGGAGCTTAGATCAAGAAGTCAGGAAGTTGCCAATTTAAACGGTAATTCACCTGCCATTTCTGCCCTAAAGCAAGCAATTGATCGTGTTGCACCGACAGGCAGCCGCGTTCTGGTTTCAGGTCCGCCTGGCTCTGGAAAAGAAGTGGTAACACGGATTTTACATAACAAATCCAAAAGAGCTTCAGGTCCCCTAATTATCGTTAACTGCGCGCTTATGCGTCCGGACATGATGGAATCTGAACTTTTCGGAGAAGAAGATGGTCAAGGTATTGAACGCAAAAAGGGTTTCTTTGAGCTAGCTGACCGCGGCACATTGGTTCTTGATGAAATTGCGGATATGCCAGTTGAAACGCAGGGTAAAATTGTTCGTGTGTTGCATGAACAGGAATTTTACCGGGTGAATGGCAAAAGGCCAATCAAAGTTGATGCAAGAGTAATTGCAACGACCAACCGTGATTTACACAACGAAATAAAATTAGGTAATTTCCGAGAGGATTTATATTACCGTTTGTCCGTTGTGCCTTTGTTTGTACCAGGTTTGGCAGAACGTCGTGAAGATGTGGCTGCTTTGATCAAAGAGTTTGCGACACAAATCGCGCGTGATTCTGGTTTGCCGCCGAAACGCATCGGTGATGACGCAATGGCGATTATGCAAAATTATAGCTGGCCGGGTAATGTTCGACAGCTGCGGAATATCGTTGAGTGGTTAATGATTATGTCGCCGACGGACGCCGAAAACATCATTCGTCCGGATATGTTGCCACCGGACATTACGGCTGCTGCACCAACGGTACTCGCAGCGACGCAATCGGATGAGTTAATGTCGATGCCATTAAGAGATGCTCGCGAGGAGTTTGAACGTCAATATTTGGAATCTCAGGTGTTGAGGTTTGGCGGGAATATTACCAAAACAGCAGCCTTTGTTGGTATGGAACGTTCTGCTTTGCATCGAAAACTGCGAGCACTCAACATTCACAACGCTCGTGGCAAAGACGAAGACATGCCGGTTCCATCCCTTCAACCATTTAGCCGCATAAGCCAAAGTTCAGCTGATACACAAAATCTGGTTCCCGTTTTGTAGTGTGCGGTTAAGGTCGCAATATAGAGACCAAAATTGATATGTAGTTCTGAGACAGCCCGTAGATCATACAGGTCTACGGGTTTGTTCCGTTTATGTTCTTGTTTCCGTGTGTGAAATAAGCTAAATGTTAGATTATGAATCCCGTAGAACTGAGTCGTTGCGATTCTCTTTGGGACGTGTAAAACATACGCCATTCAACACACAGATAATTTAAAACAAATGAACGACTTATTTAATTTACCTACAGAAACCACCGCAGACACTTCTTCCGACAACAAAGACATGGCTTATTCGGCCAAAGATATTGAAGTCTTGGAAGGACTGGAGCCAGTTCGCAAGCGTCCGGGCATGTACATTGGTGGAACAGATGAACGTGCTTACCATCATCTGGTTGCCGAAATCCTTGATAACTCGATGGACGAAGCTGTCGCTGGTCATGCTAGTCGGATCAACGTTCATGTTAAGGCAGACGGAACGGTTTCTGTCGAGGATAATGGTCGAGGTATTCCGGTTGATCCACACCCTAAATATAAAGATAAATCGGCGCTTGAAGTCATTTTAACGACGCTTCACTCTGGTGGTAAGTTTTCAGGCAAGGCCTATCAAACTTCAGGTGGATTGCATGGTGTTGGTATTTCTGTTGTTAACGCACTGACAGAAAGTTTGACCGTTGATGTTTGGCGATCACTTGTACATTATACACAAAGCTTCAGTCGAGGTGCACCCACCAACAAGCTTAAGACTGTGGGTAAAGTTCATAACAAACGTGGAACCAGGGTAACTTTTTTACCGGATACACAAATTTTCGGACCTGAAATTAAGTTTCGTCCAAAAACACTTTATGAACTCACCAAGTCAAAAGCATATTTGACACGTGGTGTAGAAATCCATTGGACCTGTGATAAAGAGTTGATCGCAGCAGGATCAGAGGTGCCAACGCAGGAAGTGTTACACTTTCCAAATGGCATTGTTGACTATTTAGATTTGGTTTTGAAAAACCGTGCTTTGCTGGTTGATAGCAAATTCTTCGGATTGGTCGAGTTTCCAGCTGGAAAAGGCAAGGTTGAATGGTCACTTGCTTGGAATGATGGTGGCGACGCCATGATGCAGACCTTTGTAAATACCATTCCGACCCCTAATGGGGGAAGTCATGAATCTGGTTTACGAACCGCCCTTTTGCGTTCGTTTAAGCAGTATGGCGAACTGGCTGGCATCAAAAAGGCGAGCATTATAACATCTGATGATGTAGTGGGGCAGGCAAGCATTGTATTGTCTACGTTTATTCGTGACCCGCAGTTCCAAGGTCAAACCAAAGAACGTTTGTCGACCCCAGAAGCTGCAAAGCTTGTTGATGCGGTAATAAAAGAGCAGTTTGACCACTGGCTTGCCGGTAATGGAAAAGCTGCCAAAGAGGTCATAGAGGCGCTGGTTTCAAAGGCTGAAGACCGATTGCGTCGACGCCAAGAAAAAGACATGAC
>JBMYWL010000033.1:0-11758 GCA_049607365.1 Alphaproteobacteria bacterium
GTGATCAGTTTTATGCTGACGCACCAGACCATCTGGGCAAGTTCATTGAATATGGCGTGCTGGCCGTTGAAATGGAAGCAAACGCAATCTACAGCTTGGCGGCCAAATTTGGTGTAGAAGCCTTGGCCATTTGTGCTGTTAGTGACAACATTATTACGGGCGAGCAAATCTCTGCCACTGAACGCCAAGCTTCACTTAACGAGATGATGACGCTTGCACTTGAAACAGCGATTAGCGAATAGGCACTCTAATCAATTCCGGCCTTGTGCCGGAATCTAGATGCGAGATGCACAGCGTTACTGATCGAGGTTCCGTGACAAGCACGGAACTGCAAACCCACCAAATTTCAATTTCACTTGACCTCCACCCTCTTTAGGGGTAAAACTCTATCATTGGTAGAATTTATCGGGTCGGGGCAATCGCTTCTTTCAAGTCATCCGGCCGATTGATGTTAAAAAATGGGTCGAGCCCTTTCTCTGGTTCATTCGGGTCAATTCCCTTTCCAAATGGGAAGTCCTGAATCTCGGTAGCCTGTCCAGCGGTCCAAAGGTCAACTTTGCGATCACCGCCTGCCAAAAACGCTTGCAAACTTTCAACTAATCCAACAGACCAAAGCCCTGCAACCGGATGCGTACGTCCGTTTGAGGCCGCCATTACGATTTCAGCGTTTGTTTCTTCAGCCGTCTTTAAACAGGTAGCGGCAAAGTCCAAAGGCACAAATGGCGCATCACAAGCAAATGTCACGAGCCACTTATACCCAGCTTTCTCAGCGTGACGCATGCCCGTGTGAATACCCGCCAATGGTCCGGCAAAACCGGATACTTCATCAGCGATCAAATCCAAACCAAAAGCTTGATACAAGCTTGGGTCAGCGTTCGCATTTATGACCAGCGTGTCCACTTGCGGGGCAGCACGTTCTATGACGTGGGCGATCATCGCCTTACCATCCAGCTCAACAAAAGCTTTGTTCTGACCGCCCATACGGCGGGACAAGCCGCCTGCTAGGACCAGACCCATTGTTTTAGAAACTTGCATACAACCGCCCTTAACTTTGATCAAAAACCACGCGCTCGGCACCGGACATAAGCGTAAACCTTTTACCCTTTGCCCGCCCGATAAGCGTTAGACCGCATGATTGTGCCAGCTCCACACCCCAAGCCGTGAAGCCGGAGCGCGAAACCAAAATAGGAATGCCCATTTGTACCGTTTTAATCACCATTTCAGAGGTCAGACGACCCGTCGTAAAGAACACCTTATCCGTTGGATCAACCTTGTTCTGAGCCATGTAGCCAGCGGTTTTATCCACCGCATTGTGCCGGCCAATGTCTTCAAAGTAGCAACATATACCTGCTGTTATATCACCATCAACTCCATCAGCTTCATCGACAGCATTTACATCAAGCAAGGCACAGCCGTGGATTGCCCCGGCTTTAAGGTAAAGACTTGGCACCTGATTGATCCCTGACAAGAGCTTGATCATTTTGCTTACGGGTAACTTTAAATCACCACCAAGCTTAATGTCCTCAATCTGTTCCATAAGGTCACCAAAGACGGTGCCCTGCGCGCAGCCAGAGGTCAGTGTTTTCTTTTTCAGTTTAGCTTCGAAGTTGGTGGCTTTGGCGGTGCGAACGATTATAACACCTAACTCTTCATCATAATCAAAGCCTTCAACCACATCAGATGGCTTCAACATGCCCTGATTGATCAGGTAGCCATGTGCCAGATATTCAGGGTGGTCGCCAATCGTCATCATGGTAACGATTTCCTGACCGTTTAAAAACAAGGTCAAAGGCCGTTCGGTTGTCACGTGGAGTTTGATTTCCTCGCCAGTATGGTCGATACCTGACAGCAAGGTGGTCAAGCCATCAGCTTCCGGATTTGGTAGGATTTTTGGTAAATGGCTCACACGCTTCAACTCCAACAAAGGTTGTTCATTAGATATGGCCAATAGCGATAGCGCCTTCAAGCTCGCATTCGACCTTTTAAGTTCTGGCGACGCCGGGCTGTGGCAAGTTGTTGGCTTGTCGGTTTACGTTTCCGGTCTTGCAACGTTGCTGGCGATGGTTTTGGGCGGAACAATCGCTGGATTTCTAGCGGTCAGTCGCTTTCCGGGTAAACGGATCGTTTTAACCCTGTTCAGAACCATGACTGGTTTGCCAGCGGTGGTCGTCGGGCTGATTGTCTATCTGTTGCTCAGTCGCTCCGGACCACTTGGTGTGTTCGGTCTGTTGTTCACACCAGGGGCCATGGTTATCGCCCAAACCGTTTTGTTAACCCCTTTGGTTGTGGCTTTATCGCACGATATACTCGACCAACGCTGGCGGATAATAGGCGATTTGCTTCGTGCCTATAAATTTGGCCCGTTGCAATGCTTGTTAACCTTAGCAATCGAGTCACGTGTATTGCTGACCACCGTCGCTTTGGCCGCCTTTGGTCGTGCCATAGCCGAAGTTGGGGCAGTGATGATCGTTGGTGGTAACATAGAGGGTTACACACGTGTCATGACCACGGCGATTGCGCTTGAAACAACACGTGGCAACCTGCCCCTCGCGTTGGGTTTAGGTCTAATTTTGTTGTTGATCGCCCTGCTGGTCAACGTCGCGTCGTCACTGGCCACAGCAAACAGCATGGGGTCACGATGAGCATGCTTAAAGTTCAGGGTTTGTGCTTACAGCGTCAAGGTGAAACTCTGCTGGACCAAATCAACTTTCAAATTGACGGCAGTGGTCTCACATTCGTTCTGGGTGCCAATGGTGCCGGAAAGTCGCTGTTATTACGTCAACTGCACCAGCTTGGTCAGTTGGATGGTGGTAGCCTTCGTTGGCACCATGACATCCCCGACCTTGGTCGCAGGTTCATTTTTCAAAAACCTGTTCTTCTCAACAGATCGGTTGAGAAGAACATGCAGTTTGTGGCCAAACAACTGGGTGTTGGCGAGGCTGAAATTAACAGCCAGCTCAACAACGTCGGGTTGGCAGATAAAAAGAACCAGCGCGCAGACCTTTTATCGGGCGGTGAACAACAAAAACTGGCGTTTGCACGCGAAACATTGGGCGCGTTTGATGTATTGATGCTGGACGAGCCCACGGCCAACCTTGACCCGCAAGCTACACTGGAAATTGAAAGTTTGATTCAAGCCGTCATCAACAGGGGAAAAACTGTCATAATGGCCAGCCACGACCTACACCAGATCCAAAGGTTAAGCGCCCAGAACCCAGCACGGGTTTTGTTTTTGGAAAAGGGCAAGTTGATCTTTGACGGATCTTCGGCGGTGTTTTTCTCAGATAAACCGTCTGACACAAAGTCGGTTTCAGCGAGCATTCGCCAGTTCACAACCGGAATTTCGACCTAAGCACTATGGAGATCCTGAAAACAATTCAGGATAGGGTATTTTGAATATTCAACGACTTATCATCACAATTTTCGCTGGACTGTGTTTTTTTGTAAACGCGGTTTTGGCTGAAGACAAATTCATCACCATCGGCGCGACCACGTCGGCTTATGATAGCGGTTTACTGCCCAAAATTCGCACGGCCTATTTAAAGCAAACAGGTGTCGACCTGAAACTGGTGATAAAGGGCACAGGCCGGGTTCTTGATATCGCCCGCCGCGGTGACTTAGATGCCTTGCTTGTGCATGATCTGGCGTCAGAGCAAGCTTTCATAACAGATGGATTTGCGGATGCCAGACACGAACTGATGTACAACGACTTTGTTGTGGTCGGGCCAAAATCTGACCCAGCGCAAATAAGGCACAGCAAGATTTTTGACGCCTTGGATAAAATTGCCAATACGCCTGCCCTGTTTGCAAGTCGCGGCGATAATTCAGGCACACACAAAGCCGAGTTAAGGCTGTGGGAAGCTGCCGGACTTACGCCAACAAATTTTTCGGCACACTGGTACAAGCAACTTGGCAGCGGCATGGGGGCGACCCTTAACACCTCCGCTGCCCTTGGTGCCTATACACTAAGCGATCGTGGGACTTGGCTTGCCTTCAACAACAAGCAAGACATGGAGGTTTTGGTCAGCGATTACCCTGTGTTAAGAAACGTTTACGCCTTCATGGTGGTTTCCGAAAATAAGTTTCCCACCACAAAAGCCAAGCTGGCACATGACTTCAAAGACTGGTTGTTGGGCCCAAAAGGCCAAAATCTCATCGACGAATTCCGTCTTATGGAGCAACAACTGTTCTTTCCACTACGTCCGAAAGCTCAATAATTACAAAATTTCCGGTTCTGCGTATTAGATATTGAAACTTCCTTAGCTTTTTGGGTAATATACTTTCAATTGCTTGTTATAATCAGCTCGTTGCTTTTTTCAGCTCGATCTTATTATCAACTCAACGGCGGAACCTGACTTATGACCACATCCAGGCTTGATTCAACAGACCTTCAAATTTTGACAGATTTGCAGGACGAAGGTCGTATGACAAATGTCGAGCTTGCCAAACGTGCAGGTATTTCGGCACCACCTTGCTTACGCAGGTTACGGGCTTTGGAAGATGAGGGTTTCATTGAGGGGTATCACGCTGACCTGAACCCGCAGAAGCTTGGATACAACGTTGTGGTTTTCGCTCAGGTTGGCCTGAACAAACAGTCTGAAGAAGAGCTGATTGCATTTGAAAACCTGACAAGGGAATGGTCCGAAGTCCGCGAGTGTTACATGCTTTCAGGCGAGCATGATTTTCTGTTGAAAATTGTTGCTGAAAACCTAGAGAGCTTTCAGAAATTTGTGAATGGAAAATTGACCCCTGTCCCCAATGTCTCCAACGTTAAGACATCTTTGTGTCTTAGAACATCTGTGATTAAACCGGGTGTTGAGGTCCCGCGGCCCAATGAGGTCAGCGACAAACCAACAAACCCAGAATAAAGCTTATACAAGCCGGATACCAAAATGAAAATTATTAAGGAATATCTTTCAACCATCTTCCTCGTGTTATTGGTTGTCATTCCAATTCGCACATTCGCCTACAACCAGTACTACGTGCCATCTGGCTCTATGGTTCCGACACTTCTTGAGGGTGACCACGTGGGTGTTACCATGTTTGCTTACGGTTTTGGTTCTTATGCACTGCCATTTGACATTCCTTTATGGGAAGGTCGCTTTTTTGCCAAAGACCCAAAGCGCGGTGACATTGCAGTGTTTCAACACCCTACCGATGAAAGAATTGATCTAATAAAACGAATCATTGGTTTGCCTGGGGATAAAATCCAAGTCATTGGTGGTCAGCTGTTAATAAACCGCGAGCCTGTTCCCACCAAGTTCCTTGACGGTGTTGACTTGGCAGCAAACTCAACAATTTGGCGCAACAACCTTAAGTTTTCTGAGGAATTCTTTGGTGGTGAAATGCACTACATCGCCGATTCTGGGCGCAGTGCCTTCGACAACACCCCAACCTTTACGGTTCCGGCGGGGCATTTCTTTGCCATGGGTGACAATCGTGATCGCTCTAACGATAGTCGCTCCAGAACTGTGGGCTACGTCCCAATGGACAACTTGATTGGACGCGCGGAAATTATTCTGGCGTCACGTCATGATAACCGCAACTGGATGAACCCGCTTGATTGGTTAAGCCTTTTCCGCGGCGAACGCTTCATGACAAAGCTGAAATAACATTTAAGGCTGCCCTGAATTACCAGAGGCAGCCTTTTTTAAATCCTGATTTATAAGGGACCTAAAAAATAGGTCTTAGATAAATTCGATTTTCACAACTTCGTAGTACTTCACACCCTTTGGTGTGTTAACTTCCACAGAGGCTTCAACAGCCTTGCCAATAAGCGCACGAGCGATTGGCGACGTGATTGAAATTTTACCAGACTTCAGATCAGCTTCTGCTTCACCAACGATTTGATACGTTTTCTCTTCATCTGTGTCTTCATCTGCGATTGTTACAGTCGCACCGAATTTCACAGTGTCACCTTCAAGTGTACTGAGATCAATAATATCCGCGCGTGAAACCATGTCTTCAAGTTCCATGATACGGCCCTCAATAAAGGACTGTTTCTCACGGGCTGAGTGGTACTCCGCATTCTCTGATAAGTCGCCGTGCTCACGCGCTTCAGCAATCGCCACGATAATCGCCGGGCGTTCTACGGATTTCAAATTCTTTAGTTCAGCTTCGATTTTGTCAAATCCACCAGCTGTTAAAGGCACTTTTTCCATTTTTTATTCCTAAGCCCTTGCCATTTCGTGCAAGGGAAATTCAATCGATAGGTTTACCACCACCCTAAACACGGGTGGAGTCAAAACCACAATTAAAAGTAAGACTGAAGCGGTGCAACTTCAAGAGTTCCTTCATGCATCGCCTTAACCGCGTCACACATAGCACGTGCGCCAGCAAGCGTTGTAAAGTAAGGAATTCTGTTTGTTAAGGTTGTCCGTCTAATTTCAAACGAGTCCGAAATAGAGGATTTACCTTCCGTCGTGTTGATAACCAATTGAATTTTATCAGACTTCAAGGCATCAACGCAGTTTGGTCGCCCTTCAATAACTTTCTTTGTCGTTTGAACTGGCAAACCAGCTTTTGTTAGCACTGAAGCTGTTCCGCTTGTCGCCATCAGGTCGAAACCGATTTCTGACAGTGTTTTTGCAACTTCAACGGCTGCGTTCTTATCATGTTCTTTTACAGAGATAAAGACTGTTCCGCTTTTTGGCAGTTTTACACCTGCCGCCATCTGCGCTTTTAGGAACGCGTGCCCGAAATCATAGTCCAAACCGATGACTTCACCAGTTGACCGCATTTCCGGGCCCAAAACCACGTCAACACCAGGGAATCGCTCGAACGGGAACACAGCCTCTTTAACAGCTACGTGTTTCTGCTTGCGGGTTTCATCAGGTAGATTGAAACTTGCTAGCTTTTCACCCGCCATGACGCGGGCCGCCAACTTGGCCACTGCAACAGAAGTTGCTTTAGCCACGAATGGAACCGTGCGGCTGGCACGTGGATTAACTTCAAGCACAAAAATCTCATCGCCACGAACTGCAAACTGTACGTTCATCAGGCCGACAACAGACAAAGCCTTAGCCATAACCTTGGTTTGACGACGAAGCTCTCCAACAAGTTCTGGCGACAATGAATGTGGCGGCAAGGAACAAGCAGAATCGCCCGAGTGAATACCCGCCTCTTCAATGTGCTCCATAATGCCCGCGACATAAACCTCATCACCATCACAGATTGCGTCAACATCAACCTCGGTCGCATCCCGAAGGTAGGAATCCACCAACACAGGTGAAGAGCCCGAAACTTTAACAGCTGTGGTGATATAAGTTTTAAGGCCAGCAAGGTCGTAAACGATTTCCATGCCACGGCCACCCAACACATACGAAGGGCGTAGCAGAACCGGATACCCAATTTTTTCTGTAACTTCGATTGCTTCTTCAGCTGAATGCGCCAAACCATTTTCAGGCTGGCGTAGATCCAAGCTTTGCAACAGTTGCTGAAACCGCTCTCGGTCTTCAGCCAAATCAATCGCATCAGGAGATGTGCCAAGTATTGGTATACCCGCTTCTTGAAGCGCAGCTGCAAGTTTCAACGGTGTCTGACCACCAAACTGTACAATGACGCCCAACAGCTCGCCGTTAGATTGTTCAGTGCGCGCAATGTCGATGACTGTTTCAGCGGTCAGTGGCTCGAAATACAAGCGGTCAGATGTATCGTAGTCAGTTGATACAGTTTCAGGGTTACAGTTGACCATAACCGTTTCAAAACCAGCATCTGACAAGGCAAACGCGGCGTGGCAACAGCAATAGTCAAACTCGATGCCTTGGCCAATGCGGTTTGGACCGCCACCAAGGATCATAATTTTCTGACGATTGGACGGACGTGCCTCGTTCTCTGGCTCGCTGAAGCCATTGCCTTCATAACAAGAGTACATGTAGGACGTAACGCTATCAAACTCACCCGCACAAGTATCAATACGCTTGTAGACAGGCGCAACGCCCATGGCTTTACGGGTGTTCGAAACTTCTAGCTCAGTCAGGTTGGCCAGTGTCGCCAAACGCTCATCAGAGAAACCGCGTTTTTTCAGCTGTAACATATCCATTTTGGACGTTGGCAACCCGTCAGCCGCTACCTTGTTTTCATCGTTCAACAACTGGCGGAATTGTTCCAAGAACCAAGGATCGTAATATGTTGTGTCGTGAATTTCTTTATCGGTTAAGCCGTGACGCATAGCCTGAACAATCGTCAAGATACGGTCCGGTGCAGGAATAGCCAAAGCGGCAATCACAGCATCTTTGTCAACGTTTCCGTTTTCGTCAATTGCACCTGGAATTTCGATGTTATCCAGACCAGATAGGCCAGTTTCCATTGAGCGGAGCGCTTTGTTCAAGGATTCCTTAAACGTGCGGCCAATCGCCATGGCTTCGCCAACAGACTTCATTTGCGTTGTGAGTGTTGCTTCAGCGCCCGGGAACTTCTCAAATGTGAAACGAGGTATCTTTGTTACCACGTAGTCAATTGAAGGCTCGAACGAGGCTGGCGTTACCTGTGTAATGTCGTTCGTCAATTCATCCAGCGTGTAGCCGACTGCAAGCTTCGCTGCGATTTTTGCGATCGGGAAGCCTGTTGCTTTGGATGCCAACGCCGATGAACGGCTCACTCGTGGGTTCATTTCAATGACGACCAAACGACCGTCTTTTGGATTCACCGCGAATTGTACGTTTGAACCACCTGTATCGACGCCAATCTCCCGCAATACAGCAAGAGATGCATTGCGCATGATTTGGTATTCTTTGTCGGTCAGGGTAAGTGCCGGTGCGACCGTTACAGAGTCACCCGTGTGGATGCCCATTGGGTCAATGTTTTCAATCGAGCAAATGATGATGCAGTTGTCAGCGCTGTCGCGAACAACCTCCATCTCGTATTCTTTCCAGCCCAGAACTGACTCTTCAACCAACACCTCGTTTGTTGGTGACAGGCTAAGACCGTAGGCGATGATGTCTTCGAATTCTTCGATGTTATAAGCGATGCCACCGCCTTGCCCACCAAGTGTGAACGACGGGCGCAAAATTGCGGGTAGGCCCACGAATTTCAGAGCTTCACGTGCTTCTTCCATGTTGGTGACAAGCTTGGAGCGTGGGCTTTCAAGACCGATTTTGTCCATAGCGTCACGGAACTTAAGACGGTCTTCAGCTTTTTCAATTGAGTCAGCCTTCGCACCAATCAGCTCAACACCATATTTTTCAAGAGTGCCGTCTTTGTCTAGAGCTAGACCAGTGTTAAGCGCTGTCTGCCCGCCCATGGTTGGCAACAAGGCGTCTGGGCGCTCTTTTTCAATGATTTTGGCAACAACAGCGGGCGTGATGGGCTCGACGTAGGTCGCATCCGCTAGCTCAGGGTCCGTCATGATGGTCGCCGGGTTTGAGTTAACAAGGATTACGCGGAAGCCCTCTTGTTTCAGGGCTTTAATGGCTTGCGCGCCAGAATAATCAAATTCACAAGCCTGACCAATAACGATAGGGCCGGCACCGATGACGAGGATAGATTTTAGGTCGCTACGCTTGGGCAAAACACGGAATCCTTTGTTGCCTGTAGCGAACGAGCCCGAGCTTAGAATTCTGAGCTACGTGTCTTCGATCGCCTACTCAATTGCGCAGGATTTTTACGACACCCAGCTCTAGTTCTTCAATGATAATTCATATTCTCTGCGTTGCAGTATCAGTTCTTAAAACTGATACATGACACCAATGGCGACTTCGCTGTTTTTGAAGTCGTTTTCTGTCACACCACCATGAACATCGGTAATCTCAACGCCAGGTGCCATCATGTAACGGTATTCACCAAACAAAGATAAGTTGTCGCTCATGTTGTAACGGGCACCAACCATGGCTTGGTATGTCAAGGCGGACGCAGACTCGGTTACATAAGCGACTTCATCTTCCTGAAAGTCGAATTTGAAGTTTGTCTGGCCAACTCCACCACCAATGTACGGGTTGAAACGGCCATTTGGCAACATTTCCACCAATCCGTTCAACATTGCGGAAGTCATAGTCGCGCTTCCAGACGCTTCGCCGGAAGCAAAACCATTGGTTTTCACAATATCAGACGTGTTCGCGATGCGATAAGCTGCTTCAATTTCGGCACGAACAGCCGCGACACCAAGATTATAACGAACACCCGCAGCAACCGAACCACCATAGCCAATGCTGGTGTTCGTGGTCGCTGTATAGGTTTCTGTAGGCGCGACGGTCGTATCAACAATGTCGTTTGTGAAAGATGTTGAAAGAGAACCCAGACCGCGCGCAGCAACATATGTTCTAAACTTCTTTTGTGCGTCGGGGTTAAGGGTTGAACTCATCCCCCCTTTTAAGAAACCAAACCTGGACAAGAAGCCACCGCCTTCTTCTGACTCTTCCTCTGCTCCAAATCCACTCACTTGCAGTCCGAAATCTGCCGATGCGGTTTCAGAGTGATAATACTCTACCGTTTCGCCATCTTTACGCGCATGCAGGTAGAAATCCCCATACACACCGTGATTACAGGTATAAGTCGCGGTTCCTTCACTACCCACCAGATCACACTGTGCCAGCTCTGAATCATATTCACCGTTTGGTGAATATAAGGAGAACCTTGGTTTGCCGCTTGGCGATGCCTCAAGCTCTTCAACTGCCATAGTTTTCAGGGGAACTTGACCATCTGCCGTTAAAAATTGCAAAGACGCACCAACGGGTTGACCCAAATTGACATCAGGGTAAGCCTGCGCTTGCTGCAGCACGGGAATTGAGGCTGGTGTTGAGGCTGGTGCACCTGCCGGAATTTCTGTTTGAAGACCGAAACCACCCGCTGGTAACCCTTCTGCAAAGCTGGCGTTTGGATCGCCAATCTCTTCAACAGGCACTGGTGCAGAATTTCTGAATTCCTGAATGTTGGTTAGGGTTTGCCCGCCCTCAGTCGGTTGTTCATATTCAACAGGCGGAAGGTCAGCGTACGGGTTCTCTTGTGCAAGGACCAAACCTGACGCAGATGTCAGAAAGAAACTTGATAATACAACACGTGTTAAAAGGGACACCGACCGTGTATTTTGCAATTTGCCAAATTTGTTCTTCATACGCTTCTCACTTTCGCAGCCCTGACAAAGCCAGACACTACCTGTATTGACATGCTCTAAGGGCACCTACTTGTTGCTTTAGAGATGCAAACCCCAAGCCAAAGAGCCGCGTTTTCAGATTCAGCTGTGGATACAGTAGGATGCAGGCACAAAAAAACCCCGCGGAAATTGCGGGGTTTAATCAGAGAAACCTGAGGTTCAGGATGTTATCGAGCTTTAGACTTAACTAAGCCCTAGGCTAAGCCTTAGGCTAACTTTTTATACTTAATCCGCGTTGGATTAACTTCCTTACCATGACGCTTCATGTAGTCAGCTTCATAATCACTATAGTTACCTTCGAACCAGTTAACTTGGCCCTCGCCCTCATACGCAAGTGTGTGGGTCGAAATTCGGTCAAGGAACCAGCGGTCGTGCGAGATTACAAAGATACAACCTGTGAACTTCAACAGTGCTTCTTCAAGCGAGCGCAATGTATCAACGTCAAGGTCGTTGGTCGGCTCGTCGAGCAATAGAACGTTCGCTGTAGATCTCAACATTTTAGCCAAGTGAACACGGTTGCGCTCACCACCTGACAAATCGCCAATTTTCTTTTGTTGATCCGCGCCCTTAAAGTTAAAGCTACCAACGTATGCGCGTGACGGCATGGTCTTTGAACCAAGGTCAATCAAATCAAGACCGTCTGAAATTTCATCCCAAACGTTTTTCTTTGCA
>JBMYWL010000034.1:0-11559 GCA_049607365.1 Alphaproteobacteria bacterium
AAATATGAATCAATTGACTCTTTAATGCCATTTGCAAGGGTCAATCTGTAGCCTGGTACCATCAATATTTGTTCGTCGAGTTTATTGGTCAAATAACCCATTTCCAACAGAACCGCAGGCATTTTGCTTGATTTCAGAACAGCAAAACCAGCTCTGCGATGTGGTCGTGGACGTGTTGGCCAAATTTGACTGACGTTATATGTTAATTGATCAGCCATTATCCGTGACTGCATCATGGATTCACGGAGTGCTAAACCATTAAGTATGGCCTGAACTTTAGTTTCTTCTGGGTCATGACCTTTCCCATGGAGGAGGAAAGCCGCATTTTCGCGCTCTGCCATGGCTGCAGCTTCTTTGTCAGAAGCTTTGTCCGACAAAGTATAGAATGATGCGCCTCGGGCCTTGGCTTCTGTGTTGCTATCCGCGTGAATAGAAATGAATAAATCTCCGCCGACTGCCTCGGCTAATCGCGTTCTCTCGCGCAACGGTATGTAAACGTCTTTGTTACGCGTTAAAAATACACGATAGTTTCCTGACTTAATCAGCTCAGACGCCAGCTCTGCCCCGAAAGTGAGTGTCAGATCTTTCTCTTCTACACCTGAAATGCTCTTGGCACCTGGGTCTTTTCCGCCATGACCGGGGTCAATGATAATGACCGGTTTGCGAGATGAACCACGGACGCCGAACGAAGTTCCTTGCTTTGTTGGGAACGATGCTTTGATTGGTTTTACCGCAGGCGTTGGGAATGTAGTAACCGGCTTTGGCTTACTAACGTGAGGAAGGCCAAGCGATGACGGTTTAGGAAGCGACACATATGTTTGTGGCTGATGATTAAATGCCTGTTCCTTAAATTTGTTATCAGGGCTAACAGCAAGTACAAATTCAAATAGCTTCACGTTTCCTTTCGAAAACACTGTTGGCTTGTTCAGGTTTATGTTTTGGCTAAGATCCAATACGAAGCGATTGTGCGTGCTGCCGTGCTGGCCAACGCGGGTGTTCAAAATAAAACCGCCTGACTTCCCTTTTATCAACCCAGTGTTTTTCAACTTTGGAACGTCAATCACCAACCGAGGTGGGTTTGGCAACGTGAATGCGTTGAATGAAGTTTCGCCGCTTGTTGAAAACACAATTTTGGTCGCAGTTGATGAAGTGGCGATGCGGAAGTCGCGAATTTCGTTTGATGACGCATGCGTGGCAAACAAAATTGAGGCTGTAAACACAACGACCTTAGTTGCGAGGTTTTTCTTCTTGAACTTACTGTTTTGAAAAAATGAAATCATGACTGAATTAGTTTCGACAAATTCTTTTTTTTGAGATCGTGGTATCTGATCGATCTAATATAGTCTTTCTAAGCCATTTGACAAAAGTTAATGCACTTTTATCCATATCAAACAGATAGTTACGTTGTTTTCCTTAGATTATATGTATGAAATAATCAGAGATGACTATATTTGGCACTTGCTGAATCGTAAGATCGACATTAGGTTAAGAGTCGAAATGAAAGATAAACTGTCTTTGGAAGGTTTGCCGGCTTTGTTTTCCACAGCCGCTAAATCATCAAGCACCCAATCTGAGCTCAGAAACATAAGTAGTGTTTAGGCCATATTGCGTGTTCCATTGTAGCAAATTTGTTTTGATTTTCTAGCCTGAGCAATTGATGTTGCCGGGTTTTTCGGAAAACATTTTGGGCGCTTTGCCCGATACAAAATAACGCGCTGCATGTATTTGCTGGCGAAAACAAATTTTTGGTCACACTTTATAATTGGGTGAGATTGGCATAGTCCTACTTCGTGTAACCGTCAGATAAGACGGGTGAAAAGAATTAGTCCGCGATTGTATCGCGATATATTTTTGAAGTTTGAAGATCTTTGCCTTCTTTCTAAAGTGTAACTAAATTTGATTTGCTTACAGCAAACAGGCTGCGCGCGGAGACGAATACATGTCTAAGCGTATGCTTATAGATGCGACACAGCCTGATGAAACACGGGTTGTTGTACTGGATAACGGTCGTGTTGAAGAAATTGATGTTGAAATTTCTTCAAAAAAACAAATCAAAAGCAATATCTACCTTGCGCGGGTGACACGGGTTGAGCCGTCGTTGCAAGCCGCTTTTGTTGACTATGGTGGTAACCGCCATGGTTTCTTGCCGTTCAGCGAAATTCACCCTGATTATTACCAAATCCCAATCGCTGACAGAGAAGCATTGTTGCAAGAAGTCGCAGACTTGCAAAGTCAAGCTGGTAAAGCCAGAGACTTACTGGATGATGAAGATGAAGGCGGAAGTTCCAAGTCTAGAAATGGTCGTGCGTCACGTTCATCTTCAAGCCGTCCGAAGCGTGTCAGAAAAGGCCGTAGTTCGACTGAAGAAGTCGCTGGCCTAGGCGATCAGCCTGACATTGATCATGGTGCAGTTGATGCAAGTGATTTTGGTAACAAGTCCAAGGGTAAGCGCGGCAGTGGAAAAGACAATAAGCGCAAGAGCACCGATTTGGCTGAAGTTGCGTTCATTCCTATTCGGCCGCTGAAAGATTTGAAAAATACTACCACACTTCCTGTTTCTGACGAATTGGTTGTCGCACTTGAAGATGGTGTAGAGTTCCAAAGTAGCAATGATATCGGTGAGATGGATGTCATTGAAATCGAAGCGTTGGTCGAGGGTAAAGGCTCACCTGACATAGAAAATGATGGTGATCTGGGTTCAAGTGATCCGGATGACACGCCAAAATCTATGGCTGCAATGATCGACGGTGAAGAAGACGCAGTACTGGAAGAAACAAGCGAAGCAACAGCTGACGATGTTGTTGAAGATGTAAAGCCAGAGAAACCAAAGCGAAAGCCAAGAGCTAAAGCGAAAAAGAAAACTGAGCCTGAAGCCGATTCAGAAGCTAGCTCATCAGTTGATACAGAGGTTGTTGCTTCAGAAGAAGAAACGGCAGCTAAAAAGACACCTAAAAAGCGTGCACCAAGGAAGAAAGCCGTAAAAAAAGTTGAAGCTGAGGCTGAGGTCGAGGTTGAAATTTCCGCTGATGATGACGCTGAAGATCAAAAGGCTGATGAAACAGCTGTTGAGCCAGCGGGTGAAATTGAAGCGTCTGCTACCGCAGACCTTTCAGATTCTGATCAAGCAGAAATCGAAATCGACGACGATTCTGAAAATGATACAGATGATGACGCTGTTGAAGAGGCTGAGCAAGAGCACCGCACAATTATGCGCAATCTTTTGGCTCGTCGATACAAAATCCAAGAAGTAATTAAGCGTCGTCAAATCTTGTTGGTTCAGGTTTCTAAAGAAGAACGTGGCAACAAGGGTGCAGCACTAACAACTTACCTATCGTTGGCTGGTCGTTATTGCGTGCTTATGCCAAACACAGCACGTGGCGGTGGCATCAGCCGTAAGATTGCAAATGTCAAAGACCGTAAACGCTTAAAGCGGATTGTTGATGACCTTGATATGCCAACCGGCATTTCGGTTATTGTTCGTACAGCAGGAAGCGAGCGGACGAAGACTGAAATTCAACGTGACTATGATTACCTTGTTAGAACATGGGACAAAATTAGGGAAAACACGCTTGAGTCAACAGCGCCTTCCCTCATCCATGAAGAAGGCGACATTATAAAGCGGGCAATTCGTGATATTTACTCCAGTGACATGGAGGAAATTGTTGTTGATGGGGCTGATGGTTATAAAGACGCGAAGGCGTTTATGAAAATGCTGTCACCAACACACTCACGTCGTGTGAAGCAACATGTCAATGAAGCGACGCCTTTGTTTATTCAAGAAGGTATTGAAGACGAACTAGAAACCTTGCATGAGCACATCGTACAATTACCGTCCGGCGGTTATATCGTACTTAACCAGACTGAAGCTTTGGTTGCTGTTGATGTGAACTCTGGTAGAGCGATTAAAGAACGTCACATTGAAGACACGGCGCTTAAAACAAACCTTGAGGCTGCTGACGAGGTTGCACGTCAACTAAGGTTGCGTGATCTGGCTGGTTTGGTGGTCATTGACTTTATTGACATGGAAGAGTCACGCAACAATTCACAGGTTGAGCGCCGCTTGCGGGACGCACTGCGTTTTGATCGTGCGCGTGTACAAACCAGCAAAATCTCTGGATTTGGATTGTTAGAGCTTTCCAGACAACGAATTCGCCCGTCTGTGATGGAAGCGACGCACATAAATTGTCACAACTGTAACGGTACAGGCCTAATGCGTTCAGCTGGTGCTTTGGCCCTTTCCATTCTTCGTGCAATTGAAGAGCGTCTTGCCAACCGTGAATTTGACAAGCTTATTCTTTCTGTACCTGCTGAAATTGCCTTGGCATTGTTAAACGATCGTCGCTCAAAAATGAACGAGGTTGAGAAGCGATTGGGTTATTCTGTTGTTGTTCAAATTGACAGTTCTTTGGCACGTGATGCTTATGCACTGCACTATGAAGATGCACGTCATGGTCTTGTTGAAATTCAAGAGCCAGCGAAGAAGGCACAGCCTGCAAACAATAAGCGCCCTGCTCGTCAAAACAAGCGCGAGAATAATCGCCAGGATGACAACAAAAACAAGAGCAAACCTGTTGAAGCCGATGTAGACGGTGAAAAGGATGCCAAGCCTAAGCGTAACCGTCGCAGGAATTCAAAAGTAACGGATTACGAACAGTCGAGCGACGCCTCGGAAGAGACAAAAGTTGTAGACACAGTTGACCATGATGATGAAGACGCGAAGAAAAAGCGTAAGCGCGGTAAGCGTGGTGGTCGTAAGCGTCGTGCCGGTGATGAAGCTGAAGAGGCACAAAACGCAGATGGTGAAACAGCTGTAGTAAGCACCGAAACCAACTCAGCTGACGTCGCTGGCGAAGCAACGGTCGATGAAATTCCAGCTAAGGGCACGCCAACAGAAGCCATTGAAACTGTAGTCGAGACACCAGAGCTGAAGCCCGAACCTGCGCCAGCACCCGTGTTAGAGCCTTTGGCCGCTGAAACTATCAGTGAACCTGAAGAAACAGTCGTTGAAGTTGTTGTTGACGAAAAACCGAAAAAGAAACGCGTAGGTTGGTGGTCTAAAAAATAATCGGAAAATAGGCAGATACTACCCTGCATTAACCAATACACGATGATGGCGCTTAGCTTTAGATTTTGTCTTTAGTTTAGCGCCATCTTTACGTTTAGATGTATATAAAGTTAGCTAAACTCTATACCCATGCGAGCGTGTAATTCTGTGGTGTCAAACACCGGTAACTCAAGATCATCCTCACAGATCAGCAAGCCAATTTCTGTACAGCCAAGGATAACCCCGTCAATTTTGTCGATGTTCTGGCATTCGTTAATGATGTCCAAATATGTTTGTTTTGAGTTTGGCGTTATTACGCCCTGGCACAATTCCTCATAAATAATACGATGAACTTCATCGCGCTGTTTTTCGTTTGGAACACTCGTCGAAATTCCATGGCTGTCCAGCAACTTCCCGCGATAAAAGTCCTTATCCATGGTGAACTTAGTTGCCAGTAACAGCGGTCTAGAGCATTTGTGTTTTTTGATCTCAGCGGCAGTTGCATCAGCAATATGAAGTAATGGAATTCCTACAGCAGCTTGTACTTCAGTTGCCATCAAATGCATGGTATTTGTGCAGATCATTAGGGCTTCAGCCCCTGCCCGTTCCAATTTTTGAGCGGCATCAACCAGCAAGTTTGTTAAGGCTCCCCAATCTCCCGCAGCTTGCATTTGTGCAATCTGTTCGAATTCCAACGAGTGTAGGATTATATCCGCAGATCGTAGTCCGCCAAAGGCGGTGCGGGTCATTTGGTTCAGCAAACGATAATAGACCGCTGTGCTTTCCCAGCTCATGCCGCCGATCAAACCAAGACGTTTCATTTGGTTTCCTTTTCCCTGTTCTGGGCTTGATCCAGAACCCAGTTGACCGCTCTTAAAACTAGACTCTGGATCAAGTCCAGAGTTGGAGCCTTTACCCTTCCAACAATTTTTTCAGATAATAACCCGTGTGTGAGCCTTTGACTTTAGCCACATCCTCTGGTGTTCCTTCAGCAACGACCTTTCCACCACCTGACCCACCTTCTGGACCCATGTCTATGACCCAGTCAGCTGTTTTTATGACTTCAAGATTATGCTCGATGACAATCACTGTGTTACCCGTATCAACAAGTTGTTGAAGGACTTCCAACAATTTTCGAACGTCATCAAAGTGCAATCCAGTTGTTGGTTCATCAAGTATATATACGGTTTTTCCTGTAGGGCGCTTTGAAAGCTCCTTCGACAATTTGACCCTTTGTGCTTCACCACCAGACAAGGTGGTTGCGGCCTGTCCCACACGAATATAGCCCAGACCAACCGCTCTTAAGGTTTCCATACGGTTGCGAATAGATGGTACGGGTTTAAAGAACTCGCACGCAGCATCCACGTCCATATCCAACACTTCAGCGATTGATTTGCCACGATAAAGAACTTCCAGCGTTTCACGGTTGTAACGCTTACCTTTACAAATGTCGCAGGTTACATAAACATCTGGCAGAAAGTGCATTTCAATTTTAATCAGACCGTCACCCTGACACGCCTCGCAACGTCCACCTTTGACGTTGAATGAAAAGCGGCCAGCTTTATATCCGCGTGCTTTTGCCTCCGGTAAACCCGCAAACCATTCGCGAATTGGGCCAAATGCACCGGTGTAGGTTGCTGGGTTCGACCTTGGAGTTCTGCCAATTGGCGACTGGTCAATGTCGATGATTTTGTCGAGTAGATCCAAACCTTCAATGCGGTCGTGTTGACCTGGAACAACTTTTCCACCGTTCAAAAACTTTGATAAGGCTTTTTGCAGGGTTTCGATTGTCAGTGTGGATTTTCCAGACCCCGATACGCCTGTCACACAAGTTAGGACACCCATTGGAAATGCGACGTCTACACCCTTTTTCTTTGTGCCCAAGTTGTTGGATTTAGCGCCAATGACTTTGATCATTTTGTCAGCGTCAATTTTCCGACGTTCTGCTGGAACGGGAACGGATAGTTTTCCAGACAGATATTTGGCAGTTAAGGACTTAGCTTGCTTTATAACTTTATCCGGCGTTCCTTGCGCAACAATTTCGCCGCCATTGACACCAGCAAACGGTCCCATGTCCACCAGATAGTCCGCTGAACGAATAGCATCTTCATCGTGCTCGACAACGATTACTGTGTTGCCCAAGTCGCGAAGACGGTTCAGCGTTTTCAACAAACGCTCGTTGTCACGTTGATGTAAACCGATTGAAGGTTCATCCAAAACATACAGGACACCCGTCAGGCCGGAACCAATCTGGCTTGCTAACCGAATGCGCTGGCTTTCGCCACCAGATAAGGTTGCAGATGAGCGGCTAAGGGTTAGGTAACCCAAGCCAACGTTGTGCAGGAAGCCCAAGCGCTCGTTGATCTCTTTTAAAATGCGTTCGGCAATTTCGTTCTGTTTTTCAGTTAAATTGTCACTTAGGTTTTCAAACCAAACCACGGCATCTTCAATTGATTGTTGTGTAACTTCGCTGACATGGTGATCAGCGATTTTCACTGCAAGTGCTTCTTGTTTCAAACGCGCTCCGCCACACGCCTCACAGGGTTTGTTGTTCTGAAATTTGGCGAGCTCGTCGCGGATCCAATCTGAGTCAGTCTCTCGAAAACGTCTTGCTAGGTTGTTTACAACCCCTTCGAACGGTCGGCTGGTTTCATAACGGCGAGATCCATCATCGTACACCATTTTAATCGCGTCTTTTGTGCCATATAAAATGCCCTTTTGGACTTTTGCAGCCAACCCATCAAACGGAGTATCAACATCTCCGCCCAAGTGTTCTGCAACTGATTTAAGGGTTTGGAGATAGTACTTAGATGTTGAAGACGACCATGGAGCGATTGCACCAGCGGAGAGGCTAAGTCCACGAACTGGAACAACAAGATCTTCGTCGAAATATAGCGTTGAGCCCAGACCATCACACGTAGGGCACGCTCCAAATGGATTGTTAAACGAAAATAGACGAGGCTCAACCTCGTCAATCGTAAATCCGCTTACCGGGCAAGCAAACTTGGCTGAATATACAGAGTTGTCACCAGTTTTTGCATCTTCGGTGTAAGCAAGGCCATCCGACAGTTCCAAGCAGGTTTGTATGCTGTCTGCCAATCGCTGTTCCAGCCCTGGTTTGATCACCAAGCGGTCAACCACAACCTCGATCGTGTGCTTCAGCTTTTTGTCCAGTGCCGGCACAGAGTCAATGTCATACATTTCACCGTTGACCTTAACGCGCTGAAAACCACGCTTTTGTAGGTCGAGAAACTCTTTGCGGTACTCGCCCTTTCGACCACGAACCATTGGGCTTAGCAAAAAAAGTCGCGTTCCTTCAGGGTTCTTCATGATCCTGTCAACCATTTGGCTGATCGTTTGGCTTTCAATCGGTAGACCAGTGGCAGGGGAATAAGGAACGCCTATTCGCGCATATAACAAACGAAGATAATCGTAAATCTCGGTCACAGTTCCAACAGTTGAGCGTGGATTTTTCGAAGTCGTTTTTTGTTCAATGGAGATTGCGGGCGATAAGCCTTCGATGCTATCGACATCTGGCTTTTGCATCATTTCCAAGAACTGACGTGCGTACGCGGATAGGCTTTCGACGTATCGACGTTGACCTTCGGCATAAATAGTGTCGAACGCTAATGAAGACTTTCCTGAACCGGAAAGACCTGTAATGACAACCAATTGATTCCGCGGTAAATCAATGTTCACGTTTTTAAGGTTGTGTTCTCTGGCCCCTCTAACTGAGATTGTGTCTAGAGCAGCAATTCTTTTGGCTTTTGTCATTTGGTTTGTCACTTAGAATCAGTCATTCAGTTCGTTTTAACAGATGGTCAATTGACCACAAGTTATCAATCAGTTACTCCTGCCGCTTTTTGACACCAGGTCAGACTGTTGGGCAGAATTTGGTTGGGTTCGCATAGCACATTTTAATAAACGGTCTTGGCAATGGTTTGCTGCCTGTGACATATAGGGGCCGAGTTGAAATTCATTCGTGCAAACTTTAGGATTGCACCAATTTTTTAGGAGCTGTCATGGACGTTTCAAAGGTACCAATGGGTGAAAACCCACCCAAAGACATAAACGTAATTATCGAAGTGCCATTCGGCGATCCAATTAAGTATGAGCTAGACAAGGATTCTGGTGCATTGTTCGTGGACCGTATTCTGTTCACGCCAATGTTTTACCCGTGTAACTACGGCTTTATGCCAAACACACTTTCAGACGATGGCGACCCGGTTGTTGGCCGTCATAAGCTTGCGCCGGGTTCAGTGATTCGTTGTGTACCTGTTGGTGTTTTGGTCATGGAAGACGAAAAAGGTGGTGATGAAAAAATTCTCGCCGTTCCTCATGAAAAAATCGACCCTTACTACAAAGGCATTACATCATACAACGATTTGCCAGAAAACTTGATTGAGCAAATCAAGCATTTCTTTGAGCGTTACAAAGACCTAGAGCCTGGCAAGTGGGTTAAGGTACAAGATTGGGGCGATGCTGACAAAGCTGAGTCTATGATTGTTGAGGCAATCGAACGCGCTAAAAAGTAACTGAAGTTAAGCTTGCCTTTGTCCTAAGGTAACAAAATAAGAAAAGCTCCAACAATTTTTTGTGTGGAGCTTTTTTTTGTCTGATTTTTGATGTTTTAACCTTGTCCGCCGATTAGTTGATCGATGAACGCGCCCATTAGCCATTTACGATCTGGCTTAAAACCAACTAATTGTTTTGGTAATCGCTCTGAGTTAATTAAGTCAGAAAACCCATGAACCATTGACCAAGCTGCGATTACAGCAATCATTACTTCTTCGTCACTTTGACCCTTTGCTTCCGGTAAATCCTCAACAAGCGCAACAAAGCGGCTAAAGAAGGAATCGCGAGCATTTCCTAAATCTTCATTTTCCCAGTCTAAGCGCTGTGAAAAAAACATTAGCTTTGAAAGTTCTGAATTTTTTTCAACAAAGTCAATGTACTCGGAAGCAGCTTCTTTTAACTCCTCACGTGGATCTTCGTGCGGTACGTAGTCGGCATCGACCAGCAACAATGAATTGAAGCCAGCAGCAGCTAGAGCGTTGAGAACACCCTTTGCATCACCAAAATGATGGGCTGGTGCTGCATGACTTACCCCTGCCCGTTTCGCGACACCTCGCATCGAAAAAGCTTCAATACCTTTTGACGAGAGTTCCAGATTTGCGGCATTTAGCAAAGCATTAGGTAGGTCACCGTGGTGATATGATTTTTTGCTCATTAACAGTCTTTAGTACAAGATTTTGACGATGTCAAAACCTAGAGATTTACTTTAGCCTTGTCCAGTTCTGGGATTTACAAATGAACGCATAACACGCTTTTGCTCTTGCCGCAGTTGTCGCAGTTTCCCTAATTTCCAATTTCATCCACATTTTAAACTCTACAGCGTAAACCTCACCACCGGTGTATGAAGTCCCATTCTTTTTTAACCCCCTAATTATGCGGGTTCCTCTTTTTACAAACGAGGCTGCACCATAAGATTTCAAAACAACTCCGCAATAAGACTGGCCGCATTTGTAAATTTGAAGATCACCAAATCCACCATTTTCACCTGGTTCTGTACGCCAAATCCCGGTTAATTCTGCATGTGTAGGGGATGTCGTAGCTAGGCCAATGAAAAAGCCTACCAACAAGAATAGAGAGTAACCAACAGCCTTTAGTTTCATGAGTGTTCCTCAGGTAAGTTTTGAAATTTGGCTTTGCCGGAATTGGGTTCTCAAGCCTACATCTTTTTATATTCTTTCGTTGTACGCTGTTGGACCTGAATATAGCGTGAATGTTCCCTAAACTTTATGAAAGCTAGATTCATGCCCAATAGGTTGAGATTAGTAAATCTAAGAGCCGCACAACGAGTAAAATCGAAATGAATCCAAAAATCATCGAGGCAATCAAATTAATTGCGCTTGTGAAGGAAGGCGTACTCAATAGTTTTTTCGCTAGCCCAGTTGCAAAGGCGTATGTACCCAACACAACGAGCAAACAACCAGGTGTTATAAGTGATACAATTAGGAAATCATATGTACCGAAATTTTCAACTTTCAGGAAGACTGGCAGTATGAACAAATAGAAGATAACGACTTTGGGATTAGTAATTGTTAAAGAGAAGCCAGAAAAGAAGCCTGTTACAGGATTTTTTGAAATGGCGACATCTGTTTCCAAGTTTGATCTATTGTTCGTTTGCAAGAAGGCAACAAATAGTTTGTAGGACATGTTTGCAAAATAGATTACGGCAAACAGCAGAATTATCGCCAACAGAATGCTTGCCTGTTGGATGAACACACTCAGACCCAGCAAAGCGATCCAAAGGAAGGTTAGATCTCCAAGTGCGGCACCTAGCACAAAAAACATTGCACGTTTCGCACCTAAAGTCAGGCTGTAAGCGATTGTTGCAACGACACCTGGACCTGGAATCAGCATCGCCGAGACAAGCACAAGCGTAAACAATAGCCATTCTGATAGTGAAACTTGCATCTTAAACTTGATTCCGTAATTGTGTCTTATTAGGG
>JBMYWL010000035.1:0-11388 GCA_049607365.1 Alphaproteobacteria bacterium
GGTCGCGGCTAATCCACGGTCAGTATTCAAACTGTCTACCATCCCGCTTCTTAAGAGAATTACCGGAAGAACACGTTGAGCCAGACGCACAGGGCTCACGAATCGGCATGCGCGATTATTCACAGACTTGGCGCGGTGCCGCCAACTCTGACTTAAATGCCTACGCCAAACCGACAACTCCCGGTTGGCAACGGGCTCAAAGGGCCTTAAGTGCAGGACGCATAAGCGACGGATCAGCGCCCAAAGAAGGTAAAGAGACGGCACTTAACACATTTGATTTGGATGAGCGGGTTTTTCACCAAAAATTTGGTTATGGCAACGTGATCAATGTTGAAGATGGGAAAATTTCTGTGAAATTTGACCATTCGGGTGACAAAAAACTTATGTCAGCTTTCCTAACCCGTGCTTCAGAAGTGCCAGATTAAAGGTTTCAACCCCGTCGCGCTTCTATTTCCACTTGGAATTTGTCAAAATAGGCGTGGATCCAACCGTTAATACGTTCCTCATAAGCCGAACCCAACAGCTTAAGCAATGCTTCTCCAAAGGAAGCGAAGGCAGCGTAGTCAAGCTGACAGGTTCCATCTGGCAACATCCTCGTTTTTATATCCGCGCCAGCCTTTGCTTTGCCGATTAAAGAATGGGAACCGCTGGCTTCAATTCGCCAAACCGAAGGGCAAGCTTCATTTGCATTCCCTTTAAATATTTTGATCGTCACCGCAGCCTTTATCGGAATAAACCCAAACCGCTTCACAAAGAAGACTTCCATATGGTCCGTGGCATGTTGATCAATATAGTCGACCGACGGCAGGCACACTTCCAACACATCGGGGTCATTCATCGCGTCCCAAACCTCTTGCTGGTTGGCTTGAAATATGTGGCTGCCCGAAAGATCAAATGCCAAAATCTAGTTCCCAATTGTTTGTAACTTCGTTGTATAAGGTGGGGTAGTCGCGCGATCATACAAGCCTTAAACCACTGTGAATGACACAAATAGCGAACAATCCACCACTTTTAGAAGCCGATTTGAACAAAATACCGCCGCGCTTATCAACGACTAATTGACCATGATGACACATAAAATTCGCTACGGCACAAGGTTTTTGGCATTCGCATTGTTCATGTTTGCGTCCGGCTGCGCACCATCCCCCACACAATTTGCTGAAGCACCTTTTGTGGTAAGGCCCAACAACGTGGTCCCTGTGCAAACAAACCCGAGAGTTGAACCTTTCCGGTTGGCAAGATTAACGCCGTCTTCCAAAAAACAGGTGTCCAATCAGCTTGAATTGACGCTTATCCGAGAAATAAACCAAACACGGGCAAAACATGGGTTAGCCTCTTTAAGTTTAGACCAAAACTTAATGAACACCGCGCATTCCTATGCCTCCACCCTTTCCAACTTGGGGGACATAGACCACATTGGGCCATCTGGTGATACGCCCGGTGACCGCGCGCGCGCAGGTGGTTACAACTGGGGTTTCATCGCCGAGAACTTAGCCAGCGGCCAAGATACACCAGCGATTACGGTGCGCGACTGGATGAAAAGCCCAGGACACAGAGAGGCTCTGCTACACAAGGAACCCGTTCACATTGGTGTCGGACACGTGAACAACCCGAATGACCCGAACTATAAGGAATATTGGGTCATGTTGGTGGGTCGTCCTCTATCTTAAGTCGTTAACACGTAGGGAGATTGTACTTATTCAGCGTTTAAACTGTCGTCCAGGCTTGATAGATCGCGTTCAAAGTCCCGATCTTCATCTTGCAGCAAGGCTTCCAACCCAATGGCGCGCTGAAAAGTCAGCTTAAGTTTACACGTGGGAATGTGAAACCGTGTGAAGGGCTCAGCATCCACCAACCCCGTTTCCACACACAAACGGTCTTGTGCTTCAACCCATAAGCGTTGAGAATCTCGCAGCAATTTCATCTGTTCAAACGGCAATGTCGCAGCCACCAAGTTGAACGCGATGTTCATGTCCTGTTGCCAAATGCCCAGCTCTTCGTCAAGGCATGCGCTTAGCAGTTTGTTGTTTGACTTCGCATCACTCAAGCACAAGGAATACCCAGGGCTTAAGGTTGCTTGCCCCAAGTCGCGTTCAACATCCGTTGCATCAATTCGTACATTGCCATTTACGGTCAAAGTCGTATCAACCTGACTTTGTTGATTTTGGTTTTGGTTTTGGTTTTGTTGGTTTTGGCCCTGTTCCTGTGCCGCCCCAATTTGGGCGATCGCAAAATTCAAAAAAAACATGTTCAAAATCAAGATATTGGGGGTGCGATTACGCGTCATACTAAATATGGTTTAGGTCCTTTTGACGTTTAGCAAGTTGCCACAACAGAGCCGAATTTAGCACTATAGTGCAGCCTAATTGGATAAAAACAGGCTGTTAAACCCTTATGTCTACGATTAAAACCCCAAAGTGGCGTCAGAGTTCCCCATTTGGATGGCCCTACCATATCCTGCACTTTGTTTATTTCAACACACTTAGGGTCGCAACCATAGGTCTGTTTTTCTTTGTAGTGCTTTACGCCTTGTATTTGAGCGAGCTTAAAGAGGTTACACCACTTAGTGACTATCAATCAGCGACCATAACCAAAATTTATTCCCAAGAAGGTAACGAAGTCGCGCGGCTTGCCCGTGAAAACCGACTTTACGTGCCCTATGAAGATATACCCGAAGACCTAATTTCTGCGTTTATCTCTGCTGAAGACAAGCGTTTTTTTGAGCACGGTGGCGTTGACCCCATATCCGTCGTTCGTGCCGTTATGCAGAACATTTCGTCTACCAATGGCCGGCGGATTGGTGCCTCGACCATCACCCAGCAGCTGGCAAAAGTCACGCACTCAGGCATCAATTCAAAACGAAACATCGACGCCAAAATTAAAGAAGCCTTGTTGGCTTTGGACATTGAACGCAAGTTGAGCAAAGAACAAATAATCGAACTTTACCTAAATGAAATTCCTTTTGGTCTTGGTACCTTTGGCATCGCTTCGGCTTCACTTCGGTATTTTGGTAAAGATCTTAGCGAGCTTGGCGTTTCAGAGATGGCGTTTTTGGCGTCCCTTCCCAAAAGTCCAACCAACTACAACCCGGTTCGCCACAACGCAAAAGCCACAGAACGCCGTGACTGGGTTATTGGTCGTATGTTGGCCAACGGTTTGTTGGAGAAATCCGACGCATGGGGGGCGATGAAAGAACCTCTACCCGCTGATGTGTTTCGCGGAATTGACCGTCAGGCAGGAAATTATTTCACTGACCAAGTCCGTCGTGAATTGATGAATTATTTCGGCGAGAAAATGGTGTTCGAACAAGGTTTGACGGTTCAAACAACCATGGATGCGCAGATTCAGAAAATTACCAAGCAAGCCCTTCGTGACGGCTTGGAAGCTTATGACCAGCGCCATGGTTGGCGCGGAAACATTGGCAACCTAGACCTTGAAGACGCAACATGGCTCAGGAATTTGGAAGAGGTCAAAAGACCAAAAGGCATTGGCAAATGGAAAGTTGCGGTTGTCACTCAAGCCTTGACCAATTCTTTACAAATCCGCGTTCAAGGCGGTGCATCTGGCATAATCCCATTGCAAAGTCTGGAATGGGCGCGCAAATGGCGTAGAGGCCAAAAAATTGGACCAGCTGTGCAATCTGCTTGGGAAGTTGCCAAACCCGGTGACTTGATATTGGTGCAAGAAACAGAAAGCACAGATGACAACAGCCGTTTTTATGACCTAAAGCAGGTGCCCGATGTAAACGGTGGCGTGGTGGTCATCGACCCGCGCAACGGTCACGTACTCGCTCTTCAGGGTGGCTATGACTTCGAGCTCAGCCAATTCAATCGCGTTAGTCAGGCCAAACGCCAACCAGGCTCCACCTTTAAACCTTTTGTTTTTTTGGCGGCCTTAAATGATGGTTACAGCGCTAAGTCATCAATTCCCGACGAGCCAATGAAAATCGCCCTTAGCTCTGGCAAAATCTGGGAGCCGAAAAACTCAGACGGCAGTTTCTGGGGCAAAGTAAGCCTAGACGTGGCCCTGCAAAGATCTCGCAATTTACCAACCGTCAGATTGGCGAGAGACGTCGGCATGCCCAAAATAATTTCCTATGCCGACCAGTTCGGTATTTCGAACGATATGCCAAACGTCTTGGCTAACTCATTGGGTTCATGGGAAACATCGCTTTTGTCTGTCGCGGGTGCCTACGCAATGCTCGCACAAGATGGGGAGTTGGTGATTCCGACCACAATTCGTACCATAAAAGACCGCGAACGCCGGACAGTTTTTGATTCAAAAACAGGCTTATGCAGTGCATGTTTACCCAATTCCAGCTTGATTCAAAGAACGGCAAGCAGTTTGGAACAAAGCCAACCACTTTATACAAAACAGAATGTTCGCGACCTTCGAAATATTTTGAAAGGCGTTTTCAAACAGGGAACAGGTGTCAGGTTGGCAAAGGGTCTACCGTCAAACATCGCCGGAAAAACAGGAACGACCAACAACAATAACGATGCTTGGTTTGCCGGATTTACAGACGAACTTGTTGTCGCTGTTTATATTGGTTTTGACACACCAAAAACACTTGGAAAAGATGAACAAGGCGCCAACGTTGCGGGCCCAATTTTCAAGCAAGCATTCGCCAACACTCTACAGGAATTACAAAGTCGTGACCCAGAGTATTTAATGCCTGTGGCAAAGGCTGAGCCTGTGCAGGTTAAAAAGAAGACAGTGTCGAAGAAAAAGAAACGCGTCAAAAAGAAAAAGAATGCTGTTGTGTCTCAAAGTCAGGCTCAACAATTGTTTGGCTTTGACGTCACCCCGACTAGACCGTACCAACAGCCAACCTATAGCCAACCAATATATCAACAACCTGCTTACCAACAACCAACTTACAGACAGCCAGTTTACCAACAACCCGTGTATCAGCAGCCGACTTACCAACAGCCAACCTATCAGCAGCCGGCCTATCAACAACCGACATACCAACAACCCGTCTATCAAGGCGGCGGAACTGTTAACTCAGGCGGTATTTACTAAGCGAATTTTTGTTCGAAGATACGTATTTTATTGCGTGGTGATTACAACGCGTTGCCAAGCAACTTGCGTGTCGGCCGCACTAACCAACTCTAACGGCTTAAACAAAAGGTCGCTACCGACCTTGTCATTGGTGACCCAGTTACCATCCGTCGTGTCGGTCTCAACCGCTGCTGTTTGAATGTCGCGCGGCGCAGATTCAAGCCCTAAAAAAGAACGAGAGAAGCGAACTGCCTCTGTCACAAGTGCTGGAATATCACTCATGGTCAACTTGGACGTATGGGCAAAACCGGATGAATTAAGCTCGGCCTTTGAAAACGCGAGTTTAACTCTTGGCATGGTTAAAGAGTTGGCGAAGACCAAAACCTGACTTCCGTTGTTCTCACGCATGTGCGCATGAACGTTCTCGGCCAAGTTGGTTAAACTCTGACTGCGGTCGTCGATGAGCAATTGGTTCTCATCAATGCCACCCGCGTAAAGGTATTCAGCAACTGCGAAAGGTACCTTTGAATACGCGCTAATTGAATCAGGGGCAGAAATATACAAATCAAAGAAATAACCTTGGTGATATCGGGTTAAAACCTGATCCAGCTGATTTTTCTGATTGTTCGTTAGGAACGAGCCATACTCGCCGTGGCCAACAAGAACCGCCATGTCTACACGCTTCAAGTTGTCTTTGTAACCGACATATGCAAATGCACACAAGCTCGCGACCCCTGCAACGCACAGAATTGTCAAACAAGCAAAAAAGCGATTCATTACCTAAACCTTCGTAAAAATCTTAACGAAGGGCAGAATGTCAGCAATTATTGGGAATGCACATAGGCGGAATCCAAGGCCACCAGCCTTTAGAGAGTCGAATCTAAGTACTTTACTACATATAGTAGCAAGAATACGTCCGTAACCGAACCTATATGATACGAATCGGTAAGGGGTTCTTAGATGCGAAGTTCAGATTCTAGTTGCTTAAGGTCCGACGAACCGCAGATTTCCAACCATCGTACTGTTTGGCAATAAGTTCGGCCGAACTTTTGGGTTCAAAGCTCTGTTGGGGTTGCCAAGAGTTCGCAAATACATCTGGTTCAGGTAGCAAACCCGCATCGAGCCCTGCCAGATAAGCAGCGCCTATAGCAGTTGTTTCTATCTGTCTTGGCCGTTCAACCGATGCACCCAAGACATCAGAGAGTCTTTGCATCAACCAGTCGGAGCGAACCATGCCACCGTCAACGCGAAGCTTGGTGTCGCCTTGTGCACCGTCAGCTATCATGGCCTCAAGCAAATCCTTTGTCTGATAACAAACAGCGTCCAATGTCGCCTTGGCAAATTCGTTTGGACCTGAACTTCTGGTTAAACCAAAAATGGCACCACGTGCGTCAGCGTCCCAATGTGGTGCGCCAAGCCCGGTGAAGGCTGGCACAAGGTAAAGGTTTTGTTCTGGGTCCGCTGCGGCAGCCATTTCACCTGATTTAGCTGCATCGTCCAACAGCCCTAAACCATCGCGCAGCCACTGAACACCTGCACCAGCGATGAAAATACTACCCTCCAACGCATAGGTGGCTTTGCCACCCAGTCTGTAAGCAATGGTGGTCAAAAGCCTGTTTTCAGACTTCACCGCTTTGTCACCCGTGTTCAACAATGCAAAACAACCAGTGCCATAAGTTGATTTCATCATGCCCGGTTGGAAACAGGCTTGCCCAACGGTCGCTGCCTGTTGATCCCCTGCCATGCCACGAATTGAAATTGATGCGCCTAAGTGTTCGGGTTCGCTTTGACCAAACAGGGTCGCGTTGTCACGAACTTCGGGCATCATAGCGCGAGGCACATTGAAAATTCGCAGCAGCTCATCATCCCAACAATTGTCATGGATGTTAAACAAACAGGTTCTGGCCGCATTGGTCGCGTCGGTCGCATGCGCCTTGCCATTCGTCAAACGCCACAACAAGAAACAGTCGATGGTACCAAACAACAGCTCGCCTTTTTCAGCCTTTTGACGCGCACCGGCAACTTCGTCCAATATCCACGATATTTTTGTTGCTGAAAAATAAGGATCCAACAACAAACCAGACCTTTTGGTAACTTCGGCTTCCAAGCCCTCGTCTTTCAAGCGCTTGCAGGTTTCAGAGGTGCGGCGGTCTTGCCAAACAACTGCTTTATATACGGCACGCCCAGTTGCACGGTCCCAAACCACAACGGTTTCACGTTGGTTGGTTATGCCAATTGCTGCAACTTGGTTCGCTTCAATGCGCGCATTGGCAAAGGCTTCTTTTGTCACCTTTAAAACGGATTGCCAAATTTCCTCGACATCATGCTCAACCCAGCCAGATTTTGGGAAGAACTGTTGGAACTCTTGTTGTCCTGTCCCCAAAATCTTCAGCTTTTTGTCAAAAACAATCGCGCGTGAAGAAGTTGTGCCTTGGTCGATAGCAACGATGTAATCGTTCATGAAACGCCTGCTAATTTACGGGGTAAAACAATGGATGTCTTTTTAGCACCCAGGCCTGTTCTGAGGAAATGAAAAATGGTTCAAAGTCAGACAGACCACCATAAAACAAAAAATTGTTGGCGCCGCCAGCAATACCGCACTCATAGTCGTCAACTTCGCCGTTCCTTTGGCCTTTGTAACCAAAGCGCGGGTTGGACCTACCATCAAACTTACCCAAGTTGCATTCAGGCGTGTCGTCAAACTTGTCAAACGAGCGCCCATCAAGCTCTGAGGTGTGCGGCAACCCCATCAAGTGGGAACCTTCATGCAAGAAGTTTATGGCGTGCTGATTAAGGTTGGAACCATAGATGTTATAAGCCGCCAACACACAAGTCGCAGATGATTCCGAAACAAACAAACTGCCGGGTTGCCCAGCTGCAATGCCACCGAATGTGAAATTGGGTCGATAAAATATCTCGTCGACCCAAATCAGATTAACGGCTCTGTTTCTGGGCACCCGTCGTTTCATTAGGTTACACATGGCGCGAACTTCATCCACGTGCGGTCTTGATAGGCCTTCGGTTTCTTTTGGCGTTGAATTATAAAACCGCAGCTGCCCGACGCGAAGTTTGTGCGGCGTCAACATGGCGTTCATTTGCTTACGGATTAGGTTACCAAATTCGGTTTGGAAATTCGCAGACTTCAGCTTGGGGTCATTAATCGCTACCCAAATGTTAAAGTCTACCGCTTGGCGAAAACCCATTTGGCCTTTGACGATAACCGCAACCTGTTTAAGGCCGTAGCCGCCAGCAATTTCCAAATCAATGGTGTAGGTGCCAAATTCGACCGGCACCTTGGCGTTCATCGGGAAAAGCATCGACACTTCAGCCGTGTCAGATAAGGGGAAAGACAAGCCCAAAGCCCTAAAAAACCTCAAGCCACGCCTTGGGTCAAATTTGTATGTCAGTTTCCCTGAAGGTGCAGCGACCCGGGTAATAGAGACCCGGGCTCCTGGTGATTTGGCAACTGCGGTAAACAAAAAGGAGGAATTGCCGGGGTTAAACGGCACTTTTACGCGGAAAGTTGAACTGCGCCTTGCGCTTGGAATGTTATAAACGATGCGGTTCAGGTCAGCTGAAAGCCGCTCTATGTTGGCTGGCTGCAACACCTCCACAGCAGAAACTGCAGAGGGAAACAATAAAACCAGTGACAGAACTAAAGCTTTAACCAGATTTAGAACTTTAAACTGAAAACCAAACCAACGTTTATGGTTCACTAAAACGCGTCCTCATCCATATCGTTAACGATTGCCCCTTCGTTCATCGCGATGAGCAATGAACCAGATTTAGGCAAAATTTGTGTCATATAGAATTTGGTTGTAATCGCTTGAGATGTCTCAAATTGGGCATCCCCTTGAGCAGCCAGCAATCGTTCTGCCATAATCCACGCACCAAAGCAGATTGACAACAGTTCCTGATACGCTGTTGCAGCAGATGCAGCCGCTTTAATCTCGCCGGAAGCACCAAACGCCAACATAGCGTTTAAGCCAGTTTCAACACTTGATGTTGCATCTTTCACACTTGCAGCTGTATCGCTTAGGCCTGCAGCCTGCAACCGTGCGTGCGTGTTGTTCATTTTGTCCAACATCAAACGAGTTGCAGCACCTTGGTCTTTAAAGGTCTTGCGACCCATCAAGTCCAGCGCTTGAACACCGTTGGTGCCTTCGTAAATTGGCAAAATTCGCGCATCGCGGTAGTACTGAGCAGCGCCAGTTTCTTCAATGAAACCCATGCCGCCATGAATTTGCACACCAATCGAGGCCAGCTCCACACCTTTGTCAGTCAACCATGATTTAACAACAGGTACCAACAGGTCGACAACCTGACCAGATTCAGCGTTTCCAGTTGCGCGCTGTCTGTCTTGTTGAGCAAGCGTGTAGTACGCCAACCCGCGCATAGCCTCAATCTGCGATTTCATCAGCAACAGATTGCGACGTACATCTGGGTGCTTGATGATCGCGACGGACGTGCGGTCTTTTGAACCAATTTCCGACGACTGTTTACGCTCTTTGGCGTAAGACACAGCAGCTTGATAAGCACGTTCTGCGATTGCCAAACCCTGAACACCAACGGCCAATCGTGCATTGTTCATCATGGTGAACATGTACTGCATGCCACGGTTTTCTTCACCAACCAGATAGCCAATTGCGCCCTCGTTATCACCAAACGACATCATGCAAGTTGGTGAGCCATGGATGCCAAGCTTGTGCTCAATACCCGAACAACGCAGGTCATTGCGCTCGCCCAAACTGCCGTCTGCATTCACCATGAACTTCGGCACAATGAACAAGCTTATGCCCTTACTGCCTTCCGGTGCATCTGGCACACGTGCCAACACAAGGTGAATGATGTTTTCCGTGCAGTCGTTTTCGCCCCAAGTAATGAAAATCTTTGAACCTTTAATGCGGTATGAACCATCGTCAGCTTTCACCGCACGTGTTCTGGCTGCACCAACATCTGTTCCGGCCTGTGGCTCGGTCAGGTTCATGGTGCCGTTCCATTTTCCGGTCAACAGGTTCGGCAGATAGGTTGCTTTTTGCTCTTCGTTGCCGTGCTCTTCCAAAGCGTCAATAGCACCTTGAGTCAGCAATGGTGACAAAGCAAAAGCCAGGTTTGAGGAGTTCAACATCTCTGAAATGGCGGTTTGCAACACCCATGGCAAACCTTGTCCGCCGTGGTCGGGGTCAAATGGCAAGCCCTGCCAGCCCGCATCGACAAACTGCTGGTACGCTTCTTTGAACCCGTCCGGTACACGAACAACGCCGTTTTCATACGTCGCGCCCTGAATGTCGCCCGTGTGGTTTAGCGGGGCCAATACTTCGCCTGTAAACTTTGCGGCTTCGTCCAGAACTGCGTCAATCAGGTCCGGGCTGGCGTCTTCATACTTGGGTAAATCACAAACTTCATCAATTTTGGCAATGTGCTTTAGAACAAACTGCATATCCGCGACGGGGGCGTTGTATGGGTACATGTCTTGATCCTCTTAATTTTTGCACTTGTTTTAGATCAAATATAGCGTCGTGCAAACTCAAAGCAGCCCAAAGGGCTTCAAGAATCCATTTTATGGTGAAATTTGTATTTTAGCCAGCGCTCATAAAGCGCTCAAAAGCTGATTTGCGACCCATTTGTTGAACACATGCGTCGGACCGTCCATGGCGGGAGGCTGCTTGTGGTCTCTGCTTGGTGCCATCACCGGGGGATCCTTGATTTGGGTCCTAATCCAAGCCCACACCGGTTTCGCGGAGCTATTCGCCAACCTCTATAATCACATACCCGGCATCTCATCCACCATGATCACTGAGGCCGGAGAATCTCTCCGAACTGAAGGGGGCATCGCACTCTTTCTGGGGGCCCTGAAAGGAACTCCCTATAAACTCTACGCCCTCGCAGCTGGCATTCAGCATTGGCCGTTCCTGCTTTTCGTCGGAGTATCAATCGTCTCACGATTCGCGCGCTTCAGCGGAACCTGTGCGCTCACTTGGCTACTTTCAAAAACCA
Organism: Alphaproteobacteria bacterium; assembly: GCA_049607365.1. Taxonomy (GTDB): domain Bacteria; phylum Pseudomonadota; class Alphaproteobacteria; order UBA7985; family JBMYWL01; genus JBMYWL01. The sequence goes on from JBMYWL010000035.1 coordinate 11,002, forward strand.
TTTTGCGGCGGCTCTCTCTTCGCGCCAAACTCAGCCTGCACACGGTTTTCTGGATCCTGTTTTACGCCATCTACTTTTGGATCATCTAGCGCCCCCTGATCAGACTTCCACTACCACAGTCGCGGCGATCCGATCTTGAACGGCTTGACGATTCGGCTCCCACAGCACCTTCGCAAAGCCCAGCATGCCCATGGCGATTCCGGCGATGTAGCCGCCTTGCCGCACAAAGCCATCCATAAAGGTGAACGGTTGCCCATTGATTTTGACCGCGCGGATACGCCAGAGAAATTTCCCCGGCGTGCGCCCATTCAGCAAACCGGCAAACAAAGTGAAATAGATCCCCGACCAACCGAAAGTCACCCCGAGAGTTCCCGTAAAACTGCGCGC
>JBMYWL010000036.1:0-10999 GCA_049607365.1 Alphaproteobacteria bacterium
GCGAAACGTCCACCGTCTAGTGGCACAAGCGGGCGAAGCTCTGGCGGAATAACCGGCAGAACGTCAAGGATCATCCACTCAGGACGAGAACCCGACTGCTGGAACGACTCAACAAGCTTCAAACGCTTAACAAGCTTCTTGCGCTTAGCTTCAGATGCTGTTGCACGCAAGTCTGCACGCAATGTGTCTTGCTCCATTTCCATGTCGATCTCTGTCAACATGAACTTGATAGCTTCAGCACCAATCATCGCTGTGAAAGCGTCTTCGCCAAATTCTTCCTGTGCGTTGTAATACATATCTTCAGTAAGAAGCTGATGCATTTTCAACGGGGTCAAACCAGGCTCTGTCACGACGAACTGTTCAAAGTATAGAACGCGCTCAAGATCCTTCAAAGTCATGTCAAGCAACAGACCGATGCGGCTTGGAAGTGATTTTAGGAACCAGATGTGTGCAACAGGTGCTGCCAAGTCAATGTGGCCCATGCGCTCGCGACGGACCTTAGACAAGGTAACTTCAACACCACATTTTTCACAAACGATGCCTTTGTACTTCATGCGCTTGTATTTACCGCACAAGCACTCATAGTCCTTGATTGGACCAAAAATGCGTGCACAGAAAAGACCATCGCGCTCAGGCTTAAAGGTACGATAGTTAATGGTTTCTGGCTTTTTGATTTCACCGAAAGACCAAGAGCTGATGCGCTGTGGACTTGCGATGTTAATCTTTAGCTGGTCGAAGGATTGGACGCCTTGTGGCTGGCCAAAAATCTTTGAAAGTTCATTCATAATTTTGTTCCTATTGCCTTCGTTTATTCTTCGTCCGACTGAACCATGTCAACGTTCAGGCAAAGTGCGCGAAGCTCTTTGATCAATACGTTGAATGATTCCGGAATGCCGGCTTCAAAGTTGTCATCACCGCGGACAATTGCTTCATAAATCTTGGTACGACCTGCAACGTCGTCCGACTTAACGGTCAACATTTCTTGCAGTGTATAAGCCGCTCCATAAGCCTGAAGTGCCCACACTTCCATCTCACCAAAGCGCTGTCCACCGAACTGCGCCTTACCACCCAACGGTTGCTGGGTAACAAGAGAGTATGGTCCGATTGAACGAGCGTGGATTTTGTCATCCACAAGGTGGTGAAGTTTAAGTAGGTACTTGTAACCAACGGTCACTTGACGATCGAACTTCTCGCCTGTGCGACCATCATAAAGGTCAACCTGACCAGATGTCGCTAAACCAGCACGTGTCAAAATCTCGTTGATCTCTTTTTCAGATGCACCGTCAAATACTGGTGTCGCCATCGGCACACCCTTTTTAACGTTGCCAGCAAGCTCTAACAGCTCTTTGTCTGAATAAGTCTCAAGCTCACCATTTGTACCAGGAAGCGCATAAGCTTTTTCAAGCGCGTCACGTACAACTGAAATTTTGTGCTCGCGACGATACTCTTCAACAGCCATGTTGATTTGCTTGCCAAGACCGGCAGCAGCCCAACCAAGGTGCGTTTCCAAAATCTGACCAACGTTCATACGCGATGGTACACCCAACGGGTTCAATACGAAGTCGACAGGTGTTCCATCAGCAAGGAACGGCATGTCTTCCATCGGGTTAATCTTAGAGATTACACCTTTGTTACCGTGACGACCCGCCATTTTGTCACCCGGCTGAAGCTTACGCTTCACGGCAATGAAGACTTTAACCATCTTCATTACACCCGGTGGTAACTCGTCACCACGCTGAATTTTGTCAACCTTGTCTTCGAAACGACGCTGAATAACGTCTAGCTTTTGGCTAAACTGCTCCAACATTTCTTCGATTAGCTTCATCTGGCTGTCATCGGCAACACTGAACTGACGCCACTGACCCATTGTGAACTGGTCAAGCAAAGCATCGTCAATAGACGCACCAGCTTCAGCACCATCTGGGCCGTTCTCAACAGTTTGACCAAGAAGCAAGTTCTTCAAGCGACCATAGAAGGAACGCTCGATAATCGCACGCTCGTCATCACGGTCTTTTGCCAAAACTTCAATCTCAGAACGCTCGATTGAAAGTGAACGCTCGTCCTTGTCGATACCACGACGAGAGAACACGCGTACGTCAACGATTGTGCCCGATGTGCCTGGTGGCAACTTCAATGAAGAGTCACGAACGTCAGATGCTTTTTCACCAAAGATCGCACGAAGAAGTTTTTCTTCCGGCGTCATTGGGCTTTCGCCCTTTGGTGTCACCTTACCAACAAGAATGTCACCTGGGTGAACTTCAGCACCGATGTACACAATGCCCGCCTCGTCGAGGTTACGCAGTACATCTTCGCCAACGTTTGGAATATCACGCGTGATTTCCTCAGGACCAAGCTTCGTGTCACGCGCCATAACTTCGAATTCTTCAATGTGAATTGAAGTAAAGACGTCATCACGTACGATACGCTCGGAAATAAGGATCGAGTCCTCAAAGTTGTAACCTTGCCAAGGCATAAACGCCACAAGGATGTTCTTACCAAGCGCTAGCTCACCCAAGCTTGTGGATGGACCGTCGGCAATAATATCGCCAGTGTTAACCTTGTCACCAACACTTACCAGTGGACGCTGAATGATACAGGTCGACTGGTTAGAACGCTGGAATTTTGAAACGTTGTAAATGTCAACGTCACGCTCAATGCCAGTGTCTTCGTCGATAACGCGAATAACGATACGTGTCGCATCAACCTGATCAACAATACCCGCACGACGCGCGATAACCGTCGCACCAGAGTCACGAGCAACAGTTGATTCCATGCCAGTACCAACAAGCGGTGCTTCTGTTTGCAACAAAGGCACAGCCTGACGCATCATGTTAGAGCCCATCAGCGCTCTGTTCGCATCGTCGTTTTCCAAGAAAGGAATAAGCGATGCCGCAACGGATACAATCTGCTTCGGCGAAACGTCGATGAAGTCAATTTCATCTGGCGAGGCAACAATGTAGTCACCAGAACGACGACAAGACACCAACTCTTCAGTTAGCATTTTGTTACCGTCTTGTGGCGAGTTCGCCTGCGCAACTGTGTAACGGCTCTCTTCCATGGCAGAGATGTAAACAACATCATCAGTCACTTTACGATCGATAACGCGACGATACGGACTTTCGATGAAACCGTACTGGTTTACACGAGCGTAAGTCGCCAAAGAGTTAATCAAACCAATGTTTGGTCCCTCTGGTGTTTCAATCGGGCAAATACGACCGTAGTGAGTTGTGTGTACGTCACGAACTTCAAAGCCCGCACGCTCACGTGTCAAACCACCAGGACCAAGCGCTGAAAGACGACGCTTGTGCGTAATCTCTGAAAGCGGGTTTGTCTGGTCCATGAACTGTGACAGCTGGCTTGAACCGAAGAACTCACGAACAGCAGCAGCAGCTGGCTTCGCGTTGATAACGTCCTGCGGCATAACCGTGTCGATCTCAACCGAAGACATACGCTCTTTAATGGCGCGCTCCATGCGAAGCAAACCAACGCGATACTGGTTTTCCAGCAACTCACCAACCGAACGAACACGACGGTTACCAAGGTGGTCAATATCGTCGATCTCGCCTTTGCCATCACGCATTTCGTGAAGTTTTTTCAAGATCGCGAGGATGTCTGACTTACGAAGCACACGCATCTGGTCATCAACATCGTCGAATTCCATACGTGCGTTCATTTTCACACGACCAACCGCTGACAAGTCATAACGCTCTGAATCAAAGAACAATGACTTCATCAAAGCTTCAGCTGTCTCAAGGGTCGGCGGCTCACCCGGGCGCATAACACGATAAATATCGGTTAGGGCATCTTCGCGGGTCGCGTTGTTGTCTTTTTCAAGCGTGTTACGAATGTAAGAGCCGATGTTCACGTGGTCTACCGCAAGGGTCGGTAGAGAGGTCACGCCTTTTTCGGCCAAATCGTCAATAACTTCGTCTGTTAACTCAGCGCCAGCTTCGTACCAAACAAGGCCAGTTTCTTTGTCGAACATATCCACAGAAAGATATCGACCAACAAGCTCATCCTGAGGGATCAAGATGTTTTCCAAGCCTTTTTCAACCAACTTCTTGGTTGCGCGTGGTGTCATCTTTGTGCCGATTTCAGCAACGATCTCACCAGTGGCTGCATCCTGCAGATCACGAGCAAGCTTTACGCCTTTGTAGTTTTCAGGAACAAACTTTGTTTCCCAACCACGATCGTTCTTGGCGTACATTTCGGTTTCGTAGAAGTAGTTCAGGATTTCCTGAGTACCCATACCCTGCACGTCAACCTGTGGCAATGCCTCGCCACCAGCTTCTTCACGCTTACGCTCTGTCTCTGCACTATCAAGTGCCAACAACAAAGTTGAAGCTGGAAGTTTTCTGCGACGGTCAATACGCACAAAAATCTGGTCTTTAGCGTCGAATTCAAAATCCAACCATGAACCACGGTAAGGGATAACACGAGCATTATATAATACTTTACCTGATGAATGCGTTTTACCTTTATCGTGATCAAAGAACACACCAGGCGAGCGGTGCATCTGGGAAACAATCACCCGTTCGGTGCCGTTTACCACAAAGGTACCGTTTGGCGTCATCAAAGGCATGTCGCCCATGTAGACGTCTTGCTCTTTAATGTCGCGAACGGAGCGCGCGCCAGAGTCTTCGTCAATGTCCCAAACAACCAAACGCAATGTCACCTTCAAAGGTGCTGCGTATGTTATTGAACGGTGCTGACACTCTTCAACGTCATACTTCGGGTTTTCAAGTTCGTATGAAACGAACTGAAGCTCGGCACGACCAGAGAAGTCACGGATCGGGAAAACCGACTCAAAAACTTCTTCAAGGCCAGACTTAAGTCCGCCCTGCGTTGCGCTTGGCTGTAAAAAACGATCGTACGATTGACGCTGTACGGCAATCAGGTTTGGCATCTCAATGACTTCTGGAATTCGTCCAAAAGACTTACGAATGCGTTTGCGTTCTGTGAACGTAACACCCATGACCGGCATATCCCTTTGCTGGTCGATCAGATTGTTAAGGCACTTAAAGTTCAATAAATACACCAAAAACGCAAAATGGCCGCGACGACACACGTCCATATCTGGAAACGTTTCGAGCAGCCTAAGTCTATGTTTTTAAAGCATTTAGTTGAAAATAGTCAGTGCCAAAACCTTCATAATCGAGGTAGAAAAAATAAAATACGCATCCAAAAACTGATGCGGTTGATCTTTGGTACGCCTAAGCGTATTCAGAAGCAATAAAACGCCTTGCATGGGTCTTATCGATTCGCACTTGCATGACGGCTATGTTTCGTTACCCCGGCACATCTGTTTGATGCACCTAAGGTGGCGACGCAGTCCTTTTGCCAGTGTGAATTTGAATTTCGTACGCCCATTGTGTTGACGTGAAACTTCTCAACTGTTAAACATGAGACATGGATACGAAATTAAACATTCGCATCGATGGTGCGTTAAAGACAGAAACAGAAGCGGTCTTGCAAGAGCTTGGCATGACGATGGCTGACGCCGTACGGATGACCTTTCGACAGATTGTGATGCAGCAACGCATCCCGTTTGATGTCAGTGTTCCAAACGCAACGACCCTTGCCGCGCTTGCAGAAGATACAACAGACGAAGAACCGATTAGTTTGGATGATTTCAAAACCGAATACGGGCTATAATTCAAATATCCCATGCTAAAAATCGTTCAGAGAAAGCAGTTTAGAAAAGATTTTAAAGCCGCAATTAAACGCGGGAAAGACCCGCGAAAATTATTCGATATATTAGATCTTTTAGCCAGACAGCAACCACTTCCTCCGCGATGTAAACTGCATCAACTTACAGGAAACTGGAAAAATATTTTCGACTGCCACATCGAACCAGATTGGCTGCTTTTGTTCACAATTGAAAATGACATCATCACCTTGGTCCGAACAGGGACCCATTCAGATTTATTCTGAACCAAATTGGGTGCAAGCCAAGGGAAATCAGCCAACAGAAGCTGACATTGCTAACCGATAACGAAACATCAAATCAAAAAGCAGCATCAAGAACGCTGGTGAAAAGAAGACCAAAAGCCAAAGGCTAATCGGTTGAGCGCTTAGTCTTCGGACTGTGAAAATCCATGTCAACGTTACTATTCCAACGAGCACAGGCCCGTAGTTCTGAAGTATGAAATTGGCAAATCCGGCATTAGTATTTCCAAAGAGCTTTAGAACAAAATCCGATTGAGACAGGACAATGCCAACCAATGCACTTAGGGTCCCCCACCCTGCAAATGCGACTTTACCAAAAGGCCAATACCTGATTGTTCTACAAAACAAAAATGGAATAGACAAAAAGAACGAGATGAACATGGCCTCGGTCGGTGTGGCAAAACCTTTGTATGTGGCAAACGCTGTAGCGAACCAAAACACACAACCAAGAATGAGATAGAAAAGTACCAAACCAAACGCCCCTCTTTGTACTATCCATTTTTTAGAGTTCGAAATTGACCGAATTCACAAAGGGTTGTGCAAAACTTGTTCAACTTTGTGCACTTCAACAAACACTCCCCTATACTGAACTTGATTCAGTACCTCCTATCAATTCTGCAAGAAGATGATCCTGAAATGAATTCAGGATGAGGGTGGATGTGAAGATGAGCATCTGTACCAACGAAAAAACCCCGCCAAGTTAATGACGGGGTTCTTTGTAACTAATTTCTGTCACGCCGAGTGATTTTTAGATAAATCTAAAAATTGTATCGAGGTGCGGCAAAACTTGTTTCTCGATACATTTTGCTAATCGCAAAACACTCGAAATGACAAATTTTATATGCAGAACTACTTAAGTTCAACAGTAGCGCCAGCAGCTTCAAGCTTAGCTTTGATGTCTGCAGCTTCTTCCTTAGAAGCACCTTCTTTAACAGCTTTAGGTGCGCCTTCAACAAGGTCCTTAGCTTCTTTCAGGCCTAGACCTGTGATGCCACGAACTTCTTTAATCACGTTGATTTTCTTGTCGCCAGCAGAAGCAAGAATTACGTCGAATTCTGTTTGCTCTTCAGCAGCAGCAGCAGGACCAGCAGCAGGTGCAGCAGCAGCAGGTGCAGCAGCAGAAACGCCCCAATGGTCTTCAAGTTTAGTTGCAAGCTCAGCAGCTTCCAAAACAGTCAATGTGCTTAGTTCTTCAACTAATTTATCTAGATCAGCCATTTAAAACTCCATGTCTGTCACCCAAGGTGACATATTCAATAATAATTAATAAGTTTGGTATTCGATGTTCGGGTCGTCTTAAGCGGCGTCTTTGGTGCTGTAAGCAGCCATAACACGTGCCAATTGACTTGCTGGTGCTGCAGCAACACCAACGATTTTCGATGCAGGAGCGTTGACCAAACCAACCAGCTTACCACGAAGCTGATCGAGAGATGGTAGTTTCGCAAGAGCAATAACTTCGTCAGCGCTCAGTGCTTTACCATCTAGGACACCACCTAGAATCTCCAATTTCTTGTTGCCTTTCGCAAACTCTTCAGAAGCTCTTGCCGCAGCAATCGCGTCTTCAGAATAAGCCAAAGCAGTCGTACCAGTCATATATTCAGACAAGCTCTCGAAAGGCGTGTCTTTCATAGCTAACTTAGCTAGACGGTTTTTCGCAATTCTGAAACCAGCACCGTTATCACGCATGATACCGCGAAGGTTTTCAGTCTCGGAAACCGTTAGGCCAGACTGCTTAGTTACAACAACAATTGAAGACTGCTCGAAAGTTTCCCGTAACTCGGAAACCAACAGTTCTTTTTCGGAACGATCCATAGACCTGTCTCCAGTTTGAAGTAACACGTTCATTCCAAGAAAACTTGGAGCAAACGTCTTGAAGGATGTCTGGAGGGAAGAACAATCAGAGGCCAGATGAACCGCCCAATCCACAAAGGGGAAAAAGCGAAGACATAAAGTCCAGATCGGATACTTCGTCTCGGCGGGAGAGCTTTTTCTTAAAAACTCATCAGATTAAGGCTTTACCCGAAAGTATCGCCCCCCACTGTCTCAGACAGTAAAAGATGGGAGCGACGCTTAACACGTCGGCCCCACCTAATTCTTGAAATAGCTTTTAGCTATCTGTGTCTAAAGTTGCAACATCTACTTTTACGCCAGGGCCCATAGTAGAAGAAAGCGATACCGCTTTAATGTATGTGCCTTTAGCGCCAGATGGCTTGTTCTTAACAATCGCGCCGATGAAAGCGTCGATGTTTGTGCTGATTGACTCAGCGCCGAAGCTAACTTTACCAACGCCACAGTGAACGATACCTGTTTTGTCAACGCGGAATTCAACTTGTCCGCCTTTAACAGCTTTAACAGCTGCTTCAACGTCTGCAGTAACAGTTCCAAGTTTCGGGTTTGGCATAAGGCCACGTGGACCAAGCACTTTACCCAAACGACCAACAACAGGCATCATGTCCGGTGTTGCGATAACACGATCAAAGTCCATCTTGCCAGCTTGAATTTCCTGCATAAGGTCTTCAGCACCAACGATGTCAGCGCCAGCAGCTTTCGCAGCTTCAGCTTTCGCATCGCGAGCAAACACAGCAACACGAACTGTCTTACCAGTACCGTTTGGCAGTGCAACAGCACCACGAAGGTTCTGGTCAGCGTGACGTGGGTCAACACCCAAGTTCATTGCGATTTCTACTGTCTCGTCAAACTTTGCGTTTGCGCGAGCTACAACCTCACCAATAGCGTCAGCCATCGAGTGCATTTTGTTTGTGTCAAAGCCATCTGTTGATGCTTTAAAGCGCTTTGAAATTTTAGCCATGATTTAGTTGCCCTTCACTTCAATGCCCATTGAACGTGCAGAACCCGCGATGATGAGTTTTGCTGCTTCAATGTCGTTTGCGTTCAGGTCTTTCATTTTCGCTTCAGCGATTTCAGCAACTTGTTCCCAAGTAACAGAACCAGCTTTTGAAAGACCAGGTGTGTTAGAGCCAGACTTCTTGCCCGCAGCTTTCAAAATGTAGTATGAAGCTGGTGCAGTCTTTGTTTCAAATGCGAAAGATTTGTCTGTGAAGCATGTAATAACAACAGGAGTTGGTGTACCAGGCTCGATGCTGCCAGTAGCAGCGTTGAACGCTTTACAGAATTCCATGATGTTAATGCCGCGCTGACCCAATGCTGGACCAACTGGTGGTGACGGGTTTGCTTTACCCGCTGGAATTTGAAGCTTCAAATATCCTGCGATTTTTTTTGCCATGATTATCCCTTTTACTCTTATGTCGTCCCCTAATTAGAGGGAACGCGTTTCGGGTTGCGGTGCGGTCTTGGCGAACCTTCCGCAGATGATGAGATCTTGTGACTCTATCGCCTGTTTGCCACAAGCCCAGAATCAGCAAGGGTGGTTTGTCTCAGCTGCCTACTTTAAGCAACTCAACACTAAAACCTCCAAACACCCAACAACCAGCCTAAATTGACATCAGGCCGAAATAACCTTATTTTCAATCAATCAACAGAGGAGTGCTCCAACAGTGATCAAGTAAGTCCCAATTTAATTAACAGCTTTCGAGCAATTTGGAACTTACAAATGGAGCATGAAATGCAACCAATAATTTATGATGTCGCCGTCTCTCTTGACGGTTTTATTTCGGGCCCTTCAGGCGATATATCTCTTTTTTCTCACGATGGTCCCGTAGTTGATGATTACAACCAGAGACTGACGACCTATTCTACAGCCATTATGGGCCGCGCAACTTATGAGTTTGGCTATGGTTTCGGGTTAAAACCGGGACAAAATCCATATAGTCATATGGAAACGCTCATTTTTTCTGACCAGCTCGAAATTCCCCATGCAAGCGATGTCAGACTCATAAGAAAAGCAGATAAATTTGATTTATATGAACTTAAAAAATCAGCCGCTGGACCGATATACCTGTGCGGCGGCGGCGATTTTGCCGGTTCACTGCTAAACGATGGCTTAATAGATTTGGTGCGTGTCAAACGCGCGCCTATTGTACTTCGTCAAGGCGTATCCCTTTTTGGAAACCATGAAGGATCCCAAAACTTGGAACGTTTAAACACAAAATATTATGAAAACGGGTATCTACTCGAAGAGTTTAGACCACAACCCTTAAAGTAACTAGTTTAGAAGCAACGGTGCGGCGCCTAATGCTCGCACCGTTGTGGCTTAGCTGTATCAAAGCTGTCAGGCTGAAAGGTTTCGCCCAAGAAGGCCTTAAGCTTTTTCAACCTGTGAGTATTCAAGCTCAACTGGCGTCGCGCGACCGAAGATTGACACGGCCACTTTCAAGCGTGCGCGATCTTCATCTGTTTCTTCAACCTTACCCATGAACGATGCGAATGCACCATCGGTAACACGAACTTCTTCACCCACTTCGTAAGTGATAGAAGGACGTGGACGCTCAACGCCCTCTTGCACTTGCTGCAACATGTTCTGGGCTTCACGCTCAGTGATGGGCACAGGCTTATTTCTTGCACCCAAAAAGTCAGTTACTTTGTTTGTGTTTTTAACCAGTGACCAAGCTTGGTCGGTCAAAACCATCTTTGCCAAGATGTAACCTGGGAAAAACTTACGTTCTGTATCAACCTTTTTACCACGACGTACTTCGACAACCGTTTCACTCGGCATCAAAATTTCTTCGAACTGCTCGGAAATGCCTTTTTTCTCGGCCTGCTCGAAAATTGACTCGATGATCTTTTTTTCAAAACCGGAATAAACGTGAATAACGTACCAGCGATAGCGCATTGTTTGTGACATAATTAGTTACCCAACCCCAATACGAATTGAATGCCTTGTGCGAACAAAAGGTCGAACGCGAAGAAAAACAGGGCTGCGATTGTCGCCATAATCAGAACCATGATTGACGTAACAATTACTTCACGGCGCGTTGGCGGCGTTACTTTTGAAACCTCTTGGCGAACTTCTTTAAGAAAAGTAGCTGGATTTTTCATTTGGTACGGCAATTCTCGATTATCGGAGTTTTTAAACTCCGCAGTTAATTGGGCTTCAGTCTTGTTTTTATATGGCCGCGCGCTAGGACCATTT
>JBMYWL010000037.1:0-10995 GCA_049607365.1 Alphaproteobacteria bacterium
ACCTGGTGCTGTTCCAGCTGATGCACCGTACATAATACCCGGATTTGTTGACCTTCACGTTCACGGCGGCGGTGGCTTTGATTGTATGCGAGGCGAAGCAGACGTCAGGGGCATGGCGAAGTTTCACGCGCGCAATGGCACTGTTGCTCTGTGCCCTACGACCATAACGGCACCGATAGATGAGATTGAAACAGCACTAAATGGAATTTCAGCCAGCGTTGGAAACCCGACCGTCGATGAAGCAGAGGTGTTAGGCGCTCATTTGGAAGGTCCGTTTATAAACCCAGGTAAACTGGGCGCGCAACCAGACTTTGCCATTAAGCCCGACATTCACTTGTTGCAAACTTGGTTGGACATGTGCCCGCTAAAAGTTGCTACCCTCGCGCCAGAAATTGAAGGTGCCGAACAAGCAGTAAGGTTACTAACCACTAGCAGATGCAAGGTTCAGATTGGCCATTCACTCGCCAAATATGCTGAATGTGTTGACGCATTGGAATGGGGTGTTAGCGGTTTCACTCACCTATACAACGCGATGAGCGGGCTGGACCACAGAGACTCAGGTGTCGTGGCTTGTGCGCTTGCAAAAGGCGATTGGGCTGAGATTATCTGCGACTTCAACCACGTTGACAAAGGCGCCATTCAATCTGCGATGCGTGCAATTCCACATCTATACGCCGTAAGTGACTGCGTGGAAGCTGGCGGCATGCCAGACGGCAAATACAAACTCGGGACACACGAAATAATTAAAGACGGGCTGACGGCACGTTTAGTTGACGGCACGCTCGCTGGCTCTGTTTTAACACTCGACAAATCACTCGCCAATTTTGTTGAATTAGAAACAGATTTTCACCAAAGCGTTTGTCGTCACTCCAGTTTCCCGGCAAAATATCTTAATTTGTCAGATTACGGCGATTTGGCTGTTGGCAAATTAGCCAGCCTGTTGGTCCTTAACAAAGATCTAACCACCACTGTCTTCATGCGTGGAAAGCCACTAGAAATTTCAAACACATGACTTCTACTCTTAGGTCAGAAATCCATGAGATACCTGCACGAGCAGCAGATCTAATCGGAAAAGCATCAAGTATTTTCGATAAGATAAGGGACCAGTATCTTCAGTGTGCACCTCAAACATTTTATACACTAGCACGAGGGTCTTCGGACGCAGCGGCGACAGTTGGCCAATATTACTTAAACCAATCTACAGGTAAACTGGTAACCAGTTTAAACCCTTCGTTTTTATCAAATGATAACACAAGTTTGGAACTGCCAAGGTCTTGGCTAATTGCGATTTCACAGTCAGGTGCCTCACCCGACCTGATCAACGCCGTTCATCAGTTTCGTGAAAATGCCCCTGCTGGCAGTATGGTTTTGTGCATCACCAATTCTGAAAACTCGCCATTAGCAAAAGCCAGTGATTTTGTTGTGCCTGTAATGGCAGGCCCCGAAGTTTCAATTGCCGCGACGAAAAGTGTCACAAACACTATATTGGCAATGGGCCTTTTGGGGCTTTGGTGCCGTACAGCCTTTCCCAATGATCTTGCCCCAGCACTGACGCAAGTTAAAACCTTGCTGGAAGCTGCACAAAAATTCGAAATGGAAATTGCGCACAATCAAAATGCGGTTGATGCTGCAAACGCTTTCGTAATTGGGCGCAAGCAAAGTTTTGGCATCGCCCAAGAAGTCGCGTTAAAACTAAAAGAAACGTCTGGCTTAATGGCAGAGGCTTTTTCCAGTGCAGAAGTTATGCACGGTCCCAAAGCGCTCGTTCGAACTGGTTTTCCTGTGTTTTCCTTTGCGCCTTACCCTGAAACGAGTAACGCCTTGTCTACTGCACATATAAACACTGAGGAACACTTGGTTAGTTTAGGTGCAAGCTTGATTCAGTGTCCACTTACGAAAACAGATGATTTTGATATAATCGACGCTGATTTTTCGACACTGGTGTTTCAAATCGCCCAATTAACATCGTTCTACAACGGCTTGATCGACTTCAGTCTAAAACGCGGAAACGATCCCGACAAACCGTCAAATTTGTTAAAAATAACTCAAACAGTCTAAAGCTATAAAGTATCTAGGGCCAAATGATTGGCCCTAGATTTATTCAGTCTAAATGCAGTTTATTACTGCCAAGATTTGATCAACTCATCATAAGCAATCGTAACAGGTGTCTCATCTTCATTAGCCAATTTAGCTTTTGGAGAACCTGGCTGGTTTAACCAATACGATGGATCTTGCTCATCATTCATCTTTGGACCAATGTCGCCCTGAACACCTGCGCGCTCTAAACGGATCAACACTTTTTCTTGGTCAGCACAAAGTGAATCTAACGCTGCCTGAGGTGTTTTTGCACCTGACATTGCATCGCCAATGTTCTGCCACCAAAGCTGTGCTAGCTTTGGATAATCTGGAACGTTGGTACCAGTTGGTGACCACTGAACACGAGCTGGCGAACGGTAGAACTCAACAAGGCCACCCAAACGTGGTGCACGCTCTGTGAAACTATCGTGCTGAATTGTTGACTCACGAATGAACGTTAGACCAACATGACTTTTCTTCACGTCAACAGTTTTTGAGGTCACAAACTGAGCATACAACCAAGCAGCTTGGGCACGATCAACTGGTGTAGACTTCATAAGCGTCCATGAACCAGCATCCTGATAACCAATTTTTGTGCCTTCAGTCCAATAAGAACCGTGCGGCGAAGGTGCCATACGCCATTTCGGAGTACCGTCTTCATTCATCACAGGTAGATCTGGCTCAACACTTGCTGCTGTAAAGGCAGTGTACCAGAACATTTGCTGTGCAACGTTACCTTGAGCTGGAATTGGACCAGCTTCAGAGAATGTCATACCGGCAGCTGCTGGTGGAGAGTACTTTTCCAACCATTCAATTGCTTTTGTAACCGCGTAAACGGCAGCTGGACCATTGGTAGCACCACCGCGAGCAACACATGAACCCGTTGGTTGAGAGTTTTCGTTCACACGAATACCCCACTCGTCAACTGGGAGACCGTTTGGCTCGCCTACGTCGCCAGCACCAGCCATTGAAAGCCACGCGTCAGTATAACGCCAACCAAGTGACGGGTCCTTCTTACCGTAGTCCATGTTACCATAAACGTCACCTTCAACACCTAAGCGAGAAAGGTCGCGACCAGTAAAGAACTCAGCGATGTCTTCATATGCCGACCAGTTTACAGGAACACCCAAGTCGTAACCGTACTTCGCTTTAAAGTCAGCTTTGTTTTGGTCATCGTTGAACCAGTCGTATCTGAACCAATACAGGTTAGCGAACTGCTGATCCGGCATTTGGTATATTTTGCCATCTGGACCAGTGGTAAATGATAGACCAATGAAGTCTTCCAAATCTAGGTTCGGGTTGGTTACAGCTGCGCCCTCGCCCGACATCCAGTCAGTCAGGTTGCGTGCTTGCTGATAACGCCAGTGTGTACCAATTAGATCAGAGTCATTGATGTACGCGTCATAGATGTTTTCACCAGACTGCATTTGGGTTTGCAGCTTTTCAACAACATCGCCCTCACCAATCAGGTCGTGCGTAACTTTAATGCCTGTGATGGCTTCAAATGCTGGTGCCAAAACTGTGGACTCATAAGTGTGAGTACCAATTGTTTCGGAAACAACGTTAATTGACATACCTGAGTATGGCTTTGCTGCATCAACAAAAAACTTAAGTTCAGCTTCTTGGTCAGCGCGTGACAATGTTGACAAATCGCCAATTTCTGTGTCCAGGAAGGACTTGGCGGCAGCCATATCTGCAATTGCAGGTGCTGAAAGTGCGCACAACGCGACACCTAAAGCTGTTGTCCCTTTAAGTAGCAAGTTCATTTTTATTCCTCCATAATGAAAGTTATGAAAACAGCTTGGCCCTTGCGTACCAAACTATCTTTTAGTTAAACCCAGCGGAAAACGCCAATTGCGAAAACCAAACAAACAACAAGCGCACCCCATTGCGGAGCGCTGAGTAGTCCAAGCCAAGCCAAATTTATAAAGGCCGAGCCCAAAAGCGTGATAAACAGTCGGTCACCACGGGTGGTTTCAATTCCCAAAACCCCGTTTCGTGGTACTTCCGGAAACTTGATTGCGAGCGCCAAAAAAACCATCAGCGTGACCGCAATAATTCCGAAAAAAGTGGCGGTCGGCCAAGTCCATGCCATCCAGTCCATTACATAAATCCTTTTTTCTGCATCTTAAACACGGCCCAACGCGAAACCCTTCGCGATGTAGTTTCGAACGAAATAAATAACCAAAGCACCAGGTAAAATCGTCAATATTCCTGCTGCGGCCAAAACACCCCAATCAATTCCGGCAGCACCAACAGTACGTGTCATGGTGGCTGCGATTGGCTTTGCACCAACGCTTGTAAGTGTCCGACTTAACAACAACTCGACCCAACTGAACATAAACAGGAAAAACGCCGTCACACCAATGCCAGAGGCAACAAGTGGTGTGAAAATCCGCACAAAGAAACGTGGGAACGAGTAACCATCAATATAGGCAGTTTCGTCAATTTCTTTTGGCACGCCGCGCATGAAGCCTTCCAAAATCCACACCGCTAAAGGCACGTTGAACAAACAATGTGCGAGGGCCACGGCTATGTGAGTGTCAAACAACCCAACAGACGAATAAAGCTGGAAAAACGGTAAGGCAAAAACAGCTGGCGGCGCCATGCGGTTGGTCAAAAGCCAGAAGAACAAGTGCTTGTCACCAAGAAAGGTGTAGCGGCTAAATGCATAAGCTGCTGGCAATGCAACCAACAGGGAAATGACCACGTTCATGATAACATAAGCCATGGAATTCAAGTAACCCGAGTACCATGACGAGTCAGTCAAAATGGTGATGTAGTTATCAAACGTCAAATTGGCGGGCCAGAGCGTGAAAGTGTTCAAAATCTCTGTATTTGTTTTCAAACTCATCATTAACAGCCAATAAATTGGCAGCAACAAAAACAGCAAATAGAGCGATATTATAACTGCGCTGCCCTTAAAACTGGGCAAAAAGCGCTTATTCTTTACACCTGACATCAGCGCGCATCCCTTTTATCAAGGTTGGTCATGACAGTGTAGAACACATAAGACACCAACAGAATGACGAGGTAGTACATGATGGAGAACGCAGCTGCCGGACCAAGATCAAACTGCCCTAATGCCAACTTAACCAAGTCAATTGACAAGAAAGTTGTTGAGTTACCAGGGCCACCGCCGGTCACAACAAAAGGCTCTGTGTAAATCATGAAGCTGTCCATGAAACGCAACAAAATGGCAATCATCAATACGCCCATAATTTTGGGAAGCTCGATGAAACGGAACACGGCCCAGCGACTTGCTTGATCAATCTTAGCAGCTTGATAATAAGCGTCAGGAATTGACTGTAGCCCAGCGTAAGCCAACAGAGCTACCAAAGATGTCCAATGCCAAACGTCCATAACAATGACCGTGAACCACGCGGCATAAAAGTTTTGGGTGTAGTTGTAGTTTATGCCAATCGCGTCGAGTGTATACCCAAGCAGACCAATATCAACACGTCCGAATATCTGCCAAATCGTGCCCACCACATTCCAAGGAATAAGCAGCGGCAAAGACATGAGCACGAGACATATTGACGCCCACACACCCTTTTTGGGCATGTTCAAGGCGACAAATATTCCCAATGGAATTTCAATTGCCAAAATGATCGCGGAAAAGCTAATTTGGCGACCCAACGCGTCCCACATGCGTTCAGACGAAATCATTTCACGGAACCACTCAAGCCCCGCCCAAAAGAACCTGTTGTTCCCGAAAGTGTCCTGAACAGAATAGTTCACAACTGTCATCAAAGGAATGACAGCTGAAAACGCAACCAGCACAAGCACTGGTAACACAAGAAACCATGCCTTTTGATTGACTGTTTTATTCATTGTTCACTCCTTCAAGTGAAAGCAAATTTCTGAAACGCTCGACAGATAATAACTTCAACATATTCATGAGCCCGATGGCGAAATCCGCCAACTGTTCGAGTAGACGTTGATCGCGCTTTCATCAAACACAACCCGGTTCATGTCTTGTGAAACCGCAACGCCTTCATCGACGAGTACGTTCATTTCAGTCCCTTGGAAATCCGTCCTGACAATCTTGTGACGTCCAACATCTTCAACACGCTTGATTGTGACAGGTAAGCCGTCACCACCCGCTTGAAGCGATGTGAACTCGGGCCGCACGCCAATCTCTAACTTTCCAGTTGGGTTTCCATAGCTTTTACCCAAAGTAACTGTATGACCACCGACTTGTGCCTGGTTGCCGTCTATTGAAGCGCTCAAAACGTTCATGCCCGGTGAACCAATGAAATAGCCTACAAAAGTGTGCTGCGGAGTTTCAAACAATTCTTGCGGCGTACCCATCTGAACCACGCGCCCGTCATACATAACCGCAACCTTGTCAGCAAAAGTAAGCGCTTCGGTTTGGTCGTGCGTCACGTATATCATGGTGTGACCAAAGTCGTGATGCAGGGATTTAAGCTGGGTTCTAAGTTCCCACTTCATGTGTGGGTCAATTACCGTCAAAGGTTCATCAAACAACAAGGCGTTTACGTCTTCACGTACCATGCCCCGCCCAAGTGAGATTTTCTGTTTAGCATCAGCCGTAAGCCCGCGTGCTTTTTTATTCAGCGACATTTCCATACCAATCATGGCAGCGATTTTCTGGACCCGCTCTTGGATATAAGCGGCATCTGACCCTCTGTTTCGCAATGGAAACGCCAAATTATCGCGCACAGTCATGGTGTCATAGACAACCGGAAACTGGAATACCTGTGCGATGTTACGCTCAGTTGTGGGTGCTTTGGTTACATCTTGCCCGTTGAAAAGAATTCGCCCTTGACTTGGTTGAAGTAAGCCCGAAATAATATTCAACAGTGTTGACTTTCCGCAGCCGGAAGCGCCCAGCAATGCGTAAGCTTCGCCATCTTTCCAGTCATGGTTCAGCTCTTTCAACGCATAGTCATCCTCACCAGAAGGGTTCTTCAAGTATGAATGCGCAAGGTTTTCAAGGGTAATCTTGGCCATCTAAATTCCCCCTAAACCAGTGGATGTACCAGTGGATGTATAAGACGCAGGCGCAACTGACGAACCGTCCCTTGCAAAAACATACATGTGTGACGGGTCCAAATAGACATTTAGTCCGCTGTTAATTTCAAGATTTTTCACACCGTGAATTAGACCCACCCAACTCTCGTTTTGATGGTCCAAGTGGATGAAGGTTTCAGACCCAGTGATCTCTGTGACGTTCAAATGTCCAGCAAATTCTAGGTCTGTTGACGCCCGCCGCTCGATCGACAAGTGGTTCGGCCTAAACCCGGCGATATACTCTCCGTCTGAAAGACCCGTAAATGAACCAGATGCCTCAACACCGTTTTCACTCCCGAATACAAGACGATCTCCCCGCTTCTCGACTTCGAGAAAGTTCATTGGTGGGTCAGAAAAAACGCGAGCAGTTGTCATGTTTACGGGTTTTCTGTAAACGCTAGGCGTATCGTCAAACTGCGTGATTCTTCCTTCGAACATTGTCGCTGTGTTTCCACCCAACAACAACGCCTCTTCCGGTTCCGTCGTGGCATACACAAAAATGGAACCCGCTTCCTCGAATATTTTGGGAATTTCAGCGCGAAGCTCTTCACGAAGTTTATAATCAAGATTAGCGAGCGGCTCATCTAACAACACAAGACCCGCATCTTTGACCAGCGCGCGTGCCAAAGCACAACGTTGCTGTTGCCCACCTGAAAGTTCAAGTGGTTTCCGCTCCAGAAACTCTGTCAGTTTCATTAAGTCCGCAGCTTTTTTGACCGCAGCGTCAATTTCATTGGATGACTTACCCAACAACCGCATGGGGCTGGCGATGTTGTTATACACACTCAACGACGGGTAATTGATAAATTGCTGGTAAACCATTGCAACACCGCGGTCTTGTACACGCACACCCGTAACGTCTTTACCGCCCCAGATCACCTTGCCCGTGGAGGGTTTATCCAACCCAGCCATCAAACGCATGAGCGTGGTTTTACCTGCCAACGTCGGTCCAAGAAGAACGTTCATGGTGCCAGACTTCAGCTCCAAGTCGGTCTGATAAATCTCGGTTTGTCCATTTGAAACCTTCGAAATATTTTCGAGCACTAACGACATGCAAAACCTCCGTCTGACGCAGTTACACGTAAGCCGTTTGTTTCAAAACAGGTCATATTAGCATCAAGCGTTCTTTGCTTTTTATCGAGTGTAAAAACCACTTAAAGGCCTATCCCTTGGTTTGACATGCATATTGCGTTTTGCGAATACACGACCATACAAGAACCTCAATAGCTGAACAAATCAAGCGCAATTGTTCGTTAAGCTTCCTTTTGTGCCAATTTTGTTTAATTGCACTCAAAATTTTATTCGTTTAAGTTCCTTTTTCAGCAACATTAAGCGGGAAACGGGATTCGCAACATCGACCTTCGCGTCAAACCGATGGTTAGCAAATTTGAACAAGACTAAGAAGCCTCGGCAAACGGGTGACTTAGCAGCTTGGGGAGTGGTTCAGTGGGTGTAAACTTCAGACAACGCGAAATAATCGAAATGGCGCGTGAACAAGGAAAAGTCACGGTTGACGGACTGGCTAGCCACTTCAATGTAGCTGTTCAAACCATTCGTCGCGACTTAACCGAACTTGCCGACACCGGACATTTGGAGCGTGTTCACGGCGGGGCCGTTGTTCCCTCTGGCGTTGTTAATCTGGTTTATGCAGAACGACGCAGACTGAACGAAGACGGCAAGAAAGAAATCGCCGCCAGATGTGCCAAAGCAATACCCAACGGTTCTTCCCTATTCATGAGCATCGGAACATCAACAGAGGCAGTGGCAAACGCGTTATTACGTCACGAGAACTTGCTTGTCGTCACCAATAACTTGAATATTGCGTCAATCTTATCCGCAAACAAAAGCTGTGAGTTGATCCTGACTGGTGGAGATCTACGCCGCGAAGATGGTGGATTGGTTGGCGAATACGCTGCCAACATGATCAGACAATTCAAATTTGATTTTTCGGTTTTGGGATGCTCGGCATCTGACGACGATGGCGACCTTTTTGACTTTGATGGGCAGGAAGTACTAGTTAGTCGAAGTGCAATTCAACGATCGCGCAATGTGTTAATTGTCTCTGACCATCTGAAATTCCAGCGCCATGCACCTCATGTCATTTGCTCTTTAAGTAGTGTCTCCACCTTCTTCACAGACAAAGCCGTTTCACCTCGCCTTATAGATTTGTGCAAACGTTGGGGTACAGATGTTGTCACAACATAAATCCACACTTCGTAACACATCGGCCCAATGCCTATGAAGGAACGCACTAATGCTGGATGGCTGTTTGTTCTACCTTCGTTGGTCGTGTTGGGCCTTGTTGGTTTCATTCCACTGATAACCGTGGTGAACTATTCACTTTTTGAAATCTTCATTTTGAATTCAAGGTTTTGGGTTGGGCTGGAGTGGTACTCAGAACTAATCAAGTCTGAACGGTTTTGGCTGGCTTTCGCGCGCAGTTCTCTCTTCTCCACGCTTATTCTGATCATCCAAATTCCGCTGGGCATCGCGTTAGCACTCTGCATTCCACGTAAAAGGTTGTGGATGGGTCTATCACTTGCCCTTATCGCATTGCCCTTACTGGTTCCTTGGAACATGATCCCTTCCCTTTGGTTAAGCTTATTAAACCCAGACACTGGGATTGTTGGCAAGTTACTCGCCAACTACGGTCTGTTTCAAAACTGGAAATCTTCAGTGGTTCAAACTTGGAGCGTGGTGATAATCATGGATGTTTGGCATTGGACCAGTTTAATTACCATTTTGTGTTTTTCCGCGCTGACCACAATTCCCACACCTTACTATCAAGCTGCAAATGTCGACGGTGCAAACGGTTGGGCCATATTCCGGCATATACAGTTCCCCAGATTGCAAAACGTATTGCTTATGGCGATTTTGCTTCGTTTCATGGATTCATTCATGATCTACACCGAGGCTTTCCCCTTAAACGCAGGCGGACCAGAAGGCGCCACCATGTTTCTTGCAGTGGATTTGGGCGAGGAAATCAAAGCGTTTAACTACGGACCATCTGCTGCACGTTCCGTTTTGTATTTCTTGATTGTGTTAACCGTTGCATGGATGTTTTCAAAAGCACAAAGCCATCTGGATAAAACAGGTACGTCGACGTGAGGGAAACAACAAAATCAATCAGCTTGGTTAAGGCTTTCATTTTAATTACGTTTATCGTTTTTTCCTGTTTGCCTTTGGTACAAATGACAATTGTCAGCTTCGTTTCAACCTTGCCTGACAAAACCGTTGAAACCGGCAGCTTCACCTTCAACAACTACTTAAAAATTCTATTGAACCCAGACCTTAGATCTGCATTTGGAAACTCTTTAGCTTACGTACTGATAAACATTTGCATAACCATTCCCGTTGCATTGCCGGCAGCATATGCTTTTTCGCGTATGTCGTTTGTTGGAGACAAGCACCTGTTTTTTGCTTTCATCGCATTTAGAATTACGCCGCCTGTTGTTCTTACCTTACCAATTTTCCAATTGTTCTCTGCACTTGGTCTCGTAAATTCAGTTTTTGGCATTGCCTTGGCGCACTGCCTTTTCAACTTGCCAATTTCAATTTGGATTTTGCAAGGTTTTATATCCTCAGTTCCAAAGGAAATGGATGAAACGGCATTTCTTGACGGATACTCGAGAACAAAATTCATCAGAAAAATTTTGTTGCCGCTGATTGCGCCGGGAATTGCCGTGACGGCTTTCTTTTGCTTCATGTTCTCTTGGGTTGAAGTGGTTTTCGCGCGAATTTTAACAACAACGAACGGCAAACCTATAAGTATGGCGATAAATGCCCTGTTTGGCTTTCATACAGACATTGGTTTGGTAATGGCGGTTACGGTAGCATCCATGCTACCAGGCGCGATCTTGTTGTTCTTAATGCGCAACAATT
>JBMYWL010000038.1:0-10953 GCA_049607365.1 Alphaproteobacteria bacterium
ACTCGCCGCAACCACCACTGCATTGTTACCATCAGAGGCATTTGCGGCCAACAACCCACCCACAAGTGGTTCGGTGCGTGGCTTCAAAACACTTCGATCGTACCCGCTTGCACCAAACGTTGCTTTTCAGGATCAAAACGGGCGCAATCGGTTTACGAACGAGTTCCGTAATCAACCTATCCTGATTACCTTCTGGTCTGTGAACTGTCACGCGTGTCTGGTTGAAATGCCGACATTGGACCGTGTGTACCAAAAAGCGGAGCGCGCTGGCATAAAAGTACTACCAATTTCAATCGACCAGAACCGTCCAGCAAGTCGTGTGCAGTCTTATTATTCACGTAAAGGGCACAGAAACCTGCCCATCTACACAGATGAAGAACGCTTGATGTTCTCGTTTTACAACGGCTACGCCACCCCCATGTCCTTCATTGTTGATCGTCGCGGCCATGTTGCAGGCGGCATTGCTGGCTTGGCTGGTTGGGATTCACCAGAAGCTTGGAACTTGCTGTCATATTATCTCTAAGGGTTCGGTTAATGTTCAAATCTACACAAATGTTCGCGGCTTTAGTCTTCGGTTTCATTTTGTCTTCTGTAGCATCACTGTCTGTGGCGGATGATACGTCGGATTTTTTAGTTGGTGATTTTGCCAAGAAATTTGATTTGGTTGATGAAGGCAAGGCGGTCGACCTAAGTCAAATTGTGAATGCAGATGGCGAGTTGGTGGATTTGGCCACTCTAAATGGTCGTGTTGTGCTGGTGAATTTTTGGGCGACTTGGTGCGTACCGTGTCGACATGAAATGCCAACCCTGAACAAAGCTGCCGAATTGTGGGGTGATGAAGGCCTGACAGTTTTGACCGTATCCGTGGATCGCACAGCAAAACAGGCCTTGGCCTACCTGCAAAAGAACAAATTTGACGCTCTAACTTTCGGGTACGACGCACGGATGGATGTTTTCTCAAGCATGGACGGTTTGGGCTTACCCTTTACCTTGCTGGTTGACAGAGACGGCAACAAAGTCGGGCATTTGTCCGGTCCCGCCGACTGGTCAAGTGACGAGGCTGCGGTACTAATGAAACATTTACTTTGAACCTGAACAACCAGCGCATCAAATAGACACTTGAGAAATAGGCCATAACACAATAAGCAAAGGTATTGTCCCAACTTCCTGAACAATCAAGGGGTCGTATTCGGTGCCGAATGTCCTTGGTGTGACTTCTCTGGCGTGTGTCCGCGGAGAACGCCCCATTTTCGTAGACTTGGATTTCAAACTGTCAGATGGCGACCTGTTACAGGTGAGCGGTCGAAACGGTGCGGGAAAATCCAGCTTGCTCAGGGTCTTGACGGGCCTGTTACCTTATTCGCATGGCGCCCTAACTTGGAACAATCAAAACATTGAAGACTGCTTGCCGGATTACCGCCAGAACCTTCATTACATTGGTCACAAAAACCCAATTAAAGACCGGCTGACTGTCTTCGAAAACTTGCTGATATGGGCTAAAATCCTCGGTCAGGGCACCACACAGAATTTCACCGCCAACACAACTGCGGCACTGGAAGCTTTCCAGCTGGTGTCACTGAAAGACATTCCAGCGCGAATGCTCTCCTCTGGTCAACGCCGACGTCTAACATTGGCAAAACTACTGCTTCAAGATAGATCTTTATGGGTATTGGACGAACCCACGGTCGGGCTTGACCATGCCTCTGTTTCCAAGCTTGAAATAATGATCGAAGACCATAGGCGTAAAGGCGGAATTGCCGTTGTCACCACCCACTCCCGCATGACCCTGCTTCAAGCCCAGAAATTAAATATGGACGAGCACAACCCAGCGGATAGAGATTTATCGGCATTTTGGCTTGAGGCTGAGGCTTGATGTTTCATATTTTCATGCACGAGCTAAAGCTTCACGTAAGACAGCTGGGGGACTTGGCAGCACTCATCCTGTTCTTTGTCATTTGTTTTAGTCTGTTTCCTTTTGCCTTGGGACCCGAACCACAGACACTGCAAACAGTTGCCCCAGGTGTCATTTGGGTTGCGGCTCTATTCACCATTCAGTTGTCTTTACCACGTCTATTTATTGAAGACCTGGAAGACGGCACGTTGGAGCTTCTGGTCCTTAACTGTCCAGCGCTGGAGGTTGCTGTCTTCGCACGTTTGGCCGCGTTTTGGCTCGTTACAGCCTTGCCCCTAACTTTGGTGACACCACTGGCAGCCCTAGCATTCGGCTTGTCGATTGAAAGCTCCACCCAGCTGGTCTTGTCAATTGGACTGGGCAGCATTTCGCTTATTCTGGTTGGCGCAACCGCCACAGCCCTCGCCCTTGGCAGTCGTCAAGCGTCCATGTTGGTACCGCTTCTAACCTTGCCATTTTATGTACCCGTACTTATTTTTGGTGTGGCCGCCATTGAAGCCGTCATTGGTGGCTTTCCGTCTACCAACATAATTTTAGCCTTAACGGGGTTTGCCTTGTTTTTTCTGCCCGTCGGGCTTTTTCTGATTTCTATGATTTTAAAACACGCGGTAAGATCCTAACTTACAATCAAACTACAAAATTACTTTCTTAAAGGTACTTATCTAAAATGAACGCAATTCTCATCATGCTCGAAATGATTATCGGCATATACCTTTACCTTGTCATCGCCTACGTGGTCGTATCCTGGCTAATCAACTTCAACATTTTAAACTTAAGCTCTCCGGTAACAGCTCAGGTGTCTCACGTACTTAGAAGCTTGGTTGAACCAGCACTGAAGCCAATTAGAGACCTATTGGCAAAAGTCGGTTTGAACAATTTGGGTGGCATCGACATTTCGCCAGTGGTTTTAATGTTGGCCCTATACTTCCTTCAGAACCTTGTCAGGTACGACATTCTGCCCGCGATACAATAACAAGAGTCTAAATATCAATCAGGCGCGTCTTAAATCTGCTTAGACTCAAAGCTGAATTTAGGATAAATCCAGATAGAATAACTCAAAACCCTATTTTCAAGTTTAAAGGTCAAAGATGGCACATCGTATCGACGGCAAAGAATTTGCTGCAAATCTACGCAAAACAGTTGCAAAGCGTGTTGATGAATTCAAAGCAAGCACCGGAAAACAGCCTGGCTTAGCAGTTGTGTTGGTCGGTGCAGACCCAGCATCAGAGGTTTATGTAAAGTCCAAGATTAAGATGACCGAAGAAGTTGGCATGAACTCAATTGAGCATCGCCTGCCAGCGGATACTTCTGAAGCTGATTTGCTGGCGTTGGTTGAGCAACTCAACAACGACGACGCGGTAAATGGCATTCTGGTACAGCTGCCACTTCCGAAACCACTTCGCGAAGAGCCAGTGTTGGCGACAATTTCACCTGACAAAGACGTTGACGGCTTGCACGTTATTAACGCCGGACGTTTAATTTCAGGTGTTGGTGTGCCGTTGATTCCCTGCACGCCTTTGGGTTCACTCATGTTGCTAAAATCTCAGCTGGGTGATTTAAGCGGCATGAACGCTGTGGTAATTGGCCGCTCAAACTTGTTCGGCAAGCCAATGGCTCAACTGCTGCTTCGTGAAAACTGCACAGTCACAACAGCACACAGCCGCTCGCGGGACTTGGACAAAATTTGTGCTGGCGCTGACATATTGGTAGCGGCTGTTGGACGTCCGGAAATGGTGAAAGGTTCTTGGGT
Source organism: Alphaproteobacteria bacterium (assembly GCA_049607365.1). Taxonomy (GTDB): domain Bacteria; phylum Pseudomonadota; class Alphaproteobacteria; order UBA7985; family JBMYWL01; genus JBMYWL01. The sequence goes on from JBMYWL010000038.1 coordinate 3,663, forward strand.
TAAACCTGGCGCGACAATCATCGACGTTGGTATTAACCGCATCAAAACTGATGAGGGCAAAAACAAACTTGTGGGCGATGTTGACTACGCAGAAGCAGAACAAGTTGCAGCAGCCCTAACACCCGTTCCAGGTGGCGTTGGCCCCATGACAATCGCGTGCTTGTTAACCAACACAGTAACGGCGGCCTGTCGTCAAAACGGGTTGGATGATCCGGATTTTTCATAATTCACTCACCTAAGATCACCTAAATTCGTGAAAACTTAGAATTTACGTTGCACCCGCAATAAGTTACAAAGGGTGGTGCTTGTTTCAACCGGAACAGGCTCCACCTTTTTTTATGGTCACTATCCATACATTGATCGACTGATTGATCTTGAATTCCAAACAATAGCCAAACAATAGAATGAACACGATGACAATCAAATCTGCCCTTAACTGCTACACGCGTCATTTTGCAGCTCTTGCTTTATGCTTTGTGTTTTTGCCGTCTCAGGCAAGCGCCATAACTGTCAACGAGATGAAAAAACACTTAAGCATAAACATTGGCCAAAATTTACCCATCACAATTTTGGGACCGCTTGTTTCCAGCGAGATTTTCAAGCAAGACGGCGTGTTTAGTATTGTTTTGCCAAATGCAGCCGTTGTCGACGGGTCACCCTTGGGCGATATTAGCTTTCAAATGACGGAAATTTCGGAAACGACTTTCCAGGTTTCTAACGTCAAACTGCCTCAACAGCTGATTACACCTGAAGGCGAAATCTTGCCTATCAAAGAGCACAGCCTGTCAGGTGTGTGGTCTACAAAAAATGGTGCCTATGATTCAGTTTCTTACAAAATCGCCGGTTTTTCAGCATTGGACAAAGACAGTGAGTTTACATTTTCACATTTGGGTTTTGACTTAAGCCCACAGGCTGAAAACGGCGACCAAAATCTGAGCATCGACATTGGGCCTTTGGCATTCAACAACACGAAAGAAAACACGAAGTTGGTGTTTGACGGCGCCAAAGTGAAAGCGGCCGTGAACTCAACTGAAACATTGCGTGTTCACAAGGTTTTGGCCGACATGGTGACGACTTTAAGCGAAACAGGCACGGAAATATTGGTTGATCAGCGGAGCTTGATGCAGCTGATGTCCCCCCTACAAGTCGCGTATGATTCTGCCTCATTGGAAATTTCGACCGGAAGAATTCAATTTGAACAGCCGGACCTTAACACCAGCCTTACCATGAAGGGGATAGACTTCAAATCCAACGCCGCAGACATGACGGGTGACATGATCGGTAAAAGCCAATTCGAACTGACACTTTCAGATTTGAACTTGAAGGACCGCGACAATCGCGTGGAATTTGAAGAGTTTAACTGGATCGGTGCGACAGACAAAGTGGACGGCAACCACGCCTTTGTTTTTGGTAAAAAGTTACTTAAAAACGTAATGGATGAAGAGGCCGAGATTGATCTGGCTGACGCATTCAACCTGTATTTCAACTTCAATGACTTTGGCATGGAAGTCGCGATTAAAGGCTTGTTGGCATCAACTGGCAACGGCCAAAGTATTGAAATTGAGCGTGGCAGCTTCAGCGGTGCCATAAACGATGCGCGAACTGATCAAGCAAGTTTAACCTTCTTGGCAAAACACGGTGAAATTGTCATTCCCGACATAAACAACGAGCTTCTACTGTCACTTAAGCCAGATGACACCAACATAAAGTTCGGCCTTAGTGGAATTGCCGCTGCGGGCATTCGTCAGGCCATGGTTGGTAAAACTGTTCCAATTTCGCTTATATCTGGCGATGACAAGGCGTTGGGCGAGTTCATGAGAAACATTGGCTTTGAGCTGCTTAACGTCATTTTGGCGCAGCCACCGAAGATTTTCGTTGAAGACAGCCATGTGAACACTCCGACGATCAAAGCAGGGCTAGAGGGCAGTTTTGACATCTCCCCGCTCGCCAAGTTCATCGCAACAGGCACCTTGAATGTAACTGCCGAAGGCTTAAAAGAGCTACAACAAGCAGCTTCCAAAGCCATGGGAACCAGCAAAGGCCGGACACGCAAAATCGCACTTGGAATGGTTGGTGGCTTGGGCCTAGCTCAAGGCTTTGGCAAACGTCAGAAAGACGGCAGCCTGCTTTATGCCTTAAGCGTGGATGAAGCAGGTAAGGTTGCCGTAAACGGTCTGCCAATCCCTAAGTTTTAGAGTCCAATTTATAGCTTTGAAAGAATACGGTCTTTGATCATGGCCGTATTCGCTTTCCCACCCAATTCATATGGCAGAAAATCTGGTGCAAAGGTTCTATCGACAGCAGATTCAATTGCCTTGGCAGCATCAATAAACCCTGCATCCCCGTGAACCTGCCCCAACCAATCAAGCATCATTGCCGCTGACAAAATCATCGCCGTTGGGTTGGCAATGCCCTGCCCCATAATGTCGGGCGCTGTTCCATGGCACGGCTGAAACACCGCGTGTTTATCACCAATGTCAGCTGAAGGGGCAAAGCCCATGCCACCGATTAAGCCAGCTGCCAAGTCAGACAATATATCTCCATACATGTTTTCAGTCACCATAACGTCGTAAGCCCAGGGTTGGCGAACCATTTGCAGGGCCATGGCGTCGACGTACATGGCATCTGTTGTTATGTTTGGAAACAAGGCTGCGCGCTCATCAAAAATCGCACGGAAAAACGCCATGGACTGCAACACATTCGCCTTATCAATACAGGTCAGGCGTCCCGCCTTGCCGTTACGTTTACGACGTTCTGCGATTTTGAACGAGAAGTCAAACAAGCGCTCACTAACATGACGCGTGATCAACAGTGAATCTCTAACGGCTTCATTGGATATTTCAGCTTTGTGCATGGACGCGAACAAGCCCTCTGTGCTTTCACGCACCAAAACAAAATCAATGTCGTCGGCCTGTTCACTCACCAGAATTGTTGGTACGTTGGGTATTTTTCGAATTGGCCGCACGCCACCAAACAAACCCAAATGAATACGCAAGTCGATCTGTGGGACCAACTCCGTTCCATCAGCCTTACGGACATCTGGCAAACCCATGGCACCAAGCATTATGGCATCTGCACTTCGACAGGCATCCAAAGTTGCTGTTGGCAAATCTGCGCCAAGCTCTGAATAAGCGCCAGCACCCGCTGGCAGGTCCTTAAAAACAAAACGGCTCGGGCAAACCGTTTGCAAAACATCAACCGCTGCGGTCATGACTTCCTGACCTATGCCATCGCCTGCGAGTACCGCAATTTCAAACGTTTTCATAAGGTTTACCCTGTTTCAAATTTTTAGGTGCCAATTCTGATTTTCTGCCGGTACTATGTGCCAAATCTACAGGAATGAAAACACATATGCGCGCTGTTGAAATTAGAGAGTTTGGTGGGCCCGAAGTTTTGCAACCTTGCGAACGCACCCAACCGCAAATTCAGAATGACGAAGTTCTTATCAAAGTTGTGGCAGCGGGTGTTAACCGACCGGATGTTATGCAGCGCAAAGGTCTGTATGCCCCCATGCCAGGTGTTACGGACATTCCGGGCTTGGAAGTTGCCGGAGTGATCCACCAAGTTGGCGATCATGTTTCTGGTTTTAAGGTTGGCGATAAGGTTTGCGCCCTTCTTCCCGGCGGTGGTTACGCCGAGTATGCGGCGACACCTGCTGGACAAGTCTTACCAATACCTGATGGTTTGTCGTTTACAGAAGCTGCTGCAATTCCCGAAACGTTCTTTACGGTTTGGCACAACCTGTTTCAGCGTGCGCACCTGAAGACCGGTGAAACCTTGTTGATCCATGGTGGCTCAAGCGGCATTGGAACAACGGCGATACAAATTGCCAAGGCATTTGGCGTCAAATCGGTCGTCACAGTCGGCACACTGGAAAAGGCCGAGGCTTGTCTTGCCCTTGGTGCCGATCACGCCCTTAACTACAAAACACAAACTTTTGAAGACGAGGTCAAAACATTGACCAAAGGTAAAGGTGTTGATGTAATTTTGGACATGATGGCTGGGTCATACACCCCCCGAAACCTGAAATGTTTGGCTGTTGATGGACGCATCGCCATCATTGCCCTTCAAGCTGGTGTCACAAGTGAGGTGAACTTGGGTCGCATGCTTATGAAACGGCAAAGCATCGGGGCTTCAACGTTGCGGCCTCAGTCAAACGAAAGCAAAGCAAGTATCGCCAGTGAGCTGCTGCAAAACATTTGGCCTTATTTGGCTTCAGGAGAAATCAAACCCGTTATTGACCAAGTCTTCCCCTTGGAAAATGCCGAGCAAGCACACGAGCGTATGGAAACAAGCCAACACATTGGCAAATTGGTATTGGAAGTATGATTAAGACCCGCCTGACTGATTTATTTGAGCTTTCAACACCTATTGTTTCGGCACCCATGGCGTTTGCTGCAGGTGGTAACCTTGCCGCCGCTGTTTCCAGTGCAGGTGGACTGGGTTTGATTGGTGGTGGATATGGTGACCCCGATTGGGTTGAAACCGAATTTTCAAATGCTGGTAATCAAGCAGTTGGCTGTGGTTTCATCACGTGGAAATTGGCTGAAAACGACAAAGCGCTTCATGTCGCACTGGAGCACAAACCCAAAGCATTCATGCTTTCCTTTGGTGACCCTAAACCCTATGCCAAGGCAATTCGTCAGGCTGGTGCGAAGTTGATTTGCCAAGTCCAAGACCTGACAACAGCGAAACAGGCGATTTCTGCGGGCGCAGATGTGTTGGTCGCCCAAGGTGGCGAAGCTGGCGGACACGGTGCAAGCCGATCAACTTTTACCCTCGTGCCGGAAATCGTTGACCTGTGCCAAGCAACTGCTCCTAACACGCTTGTGCTGGCCGCTGGCGGTGTTGCCGATGGGCGCGGTCTCGCAGCATCCCTTATGTTGGGTGCAGATGGTGTTTTGGTTGGTTCACGTCTGTGGGCAAGCAGCGAAGCAACAGTTCATCAAAACTTTTTGAAAGCTGCCGTTCAAGCGACAGGCGACCAAACAAGCAAAACTTCAATTGCTGATATAGCACGCGGTTATGACTGGCCAGCACCTTTCCAAATCCGCACCTTGAGCACAAAGCCGATGGAAACTTGGGACGGTAGCACCGAACAGGCCCAAGCTTATCTTACCGCCATGACATCCGGCAACGCTGAGCACGCAGGTGCCGTGGTTGGCGAGGTTGTCGGGTTAATTAACGACGTTCCAAGTGCTGGCGAACTTATCACACGTATGACGAATGAGGCTGAAACTTTGCTAAATTCACCTCCCACCTACCCTTGACTTGCTCAAGGGTCCACACCGAAACAGAACAATGGAGCCTGCGTTTGTCTACATGCTGACGAACAAAAAAAATGGCAAGGTCTTAGCTCACGTCTCAATTTGTGAACTCTTTTGACACATGGACCCTTGAATGAATCAAGGGTAGGAAAAATAAAAACCGCCATCCCTTGACTTGATCAAGGGTCCAGTTCGGAACGGAACGATGGAGCCTGCGTTTGTTTACATGCTGTCGAAAAAGAAAAATTGGCAAGGCCTTAACCCACGTCTCAATTTGTGAGCTCTTTTGATACATGGACCCTTGAATGAATCAAGGGCAGGAAAGATGAAAACCTTCATCCCTTGACTTGCTCAAGCGCGCTCACGGGTCAACACCCTGATAAATAGGCTTCTGATCGCATTTCCATCAATCGGGAGGCTGTGCGTTTAAATTCAAACGCGCCATCACCTTCAGGGTACAGGTCATCCGGCTCAGCCGCAGCAGAGATAATCAACTTGCGGTTCAAGTTATACAAAGCGTCAACAAGTGTCATAAACCTGCGTGCTTGATTACGTTTGGCAGGGTCCAACATAGGTACATCTGACACAATGACAGCTGGAAAATTTCGTGCGATTGCCAGAAAGTCAGCAGGGCCCAACGCGTTGTTCAGAAACGTTTCAAAATCCAACCAAGCAATTTTTTGTTCAACAGCTCTGGGTATTTCCAAACTTCTTGAGCCGATACTAATGCTGATATTTTTTGCATCTTGGCCGTCGGACAGAATTTCAAATCGCTGTTTTAATTTGCTCTCAACCTCAACATCCATGGTTAGGAAATAGGTCTCACCTAACTCGGTCGCCTGCGTGTTCAAGCGGCGATAATCTTCCGCATGGTTCACATAAACAGCGTTTGTGTTACGTTCCAAAAGGTCAATGAAAGGCAGAAACCGTTCGCGCTGCAACCCGTTTTTGTACAAATTTTTGGGTTGGAAGTTGCTCGTGGCAACCACCACCACACCTTCAACCAGCAAGGCCTCGTACAAGCGACCCAAAATCATGGCATCCGCTATATTGTTGACCACGAATTCATCAAAGCAGAGAATATCTACGTCACGTGCGATCGTGTTCGCAATGTCCTTTATTGGGTCCGACTTCTTCTTGGCCAATTGCAAAGCGTGGATTTTCGCGTGGATTTCCAACATGAATTCATGGAAGTGCGTCCGGCGTTTCCGGCTGCCCGGTAGCACGTCGTAAAACAAATCCATTATGGTGGTTTTGCCGCGTCCAACGGGGCCGTGCAGATAGACACCATTTACAGCTGGTTGTTTCTGTCGGCCAAAGCTCCAAAAACCACGTTTGGGGGCTTCAACTCTATTTTCTAAAGCCGAAAACAAGTCACCCAAGACCTCGACAGCGGCGTCCTGCGTTGGGTTGGCGCGCATTTCGCCCGCATCCAAACGTCGATGATATTCTTGGATAGGTGTAGTCATCACCATTCAGTATTTCCAAAAGCAAAAAATAAGACCCCCGCATTTATTGCGGGGTCCATGGCGATTCTGTGACTGTCGAAAAATGGACCCCGCATCAAGTGCGGGGATCGCCAACGTGCAAACGCTGTTTAGGCGTTGATCAACCACTCGTGATCTGGTTCGTTATTAACCTTCCAGATGCGGGTTGGTCCAGCCATAACATTCAGATAATACAAATCATACCCGTGGGCAGCGGCACAGGGGTGGTAACCTTCCGGCACCATGACAATGTCTCCATTAGAAACAGCCATAGACTCGTCCAGACTTCGGTCATCATTGTAAACCCGTTGAAACGCAAAGCCTTGCTCTGGCTGCATCCGGTGGTAATAGGTTTCTTCCAAGTATGACTCGTGCGGTAGATTGTCGGTGTCGTGCTTGTGGCTTGGGTAAGATGACCAATTTCCAGCTGGTGTCACCACCTCCACCACCAGCAAGCTCTCTGCAGGTTTGGTTTCAGGTAACACATCAAACACATGGCGTGTGTTCGAACCTGTCCCGCGAATTGAATAGGTTACA